>QGUH01000146.1 GCA_003242355.1 Pseudomonadota bacterium | reverse complement strand
ACGCGGGGATGAGCGAAGACCGGCTCGAGCTGCTCGGAGAAGAGGCGTATCGCAAGGTGCTCTTGCCGTCGCTCTATCCGTCCGCGAAGGACCTGGTTGCCCGCAGCCTCGCCGCCGGGCACGACGTGGTGCTCGTCTCGGGGGCGCTCGACTGCGTGATCCGGCACCTCGCGCGCGATCTGGGCGCGACCGAGGTCATCGCCAACCGCCTCGAAATGAAGGACGGCATCGCGACCGGAAAGCTCCTGCACCCGGTCGTGGCCGGGCCGGAGAAGGCGCGCATCGTGCGCGATCACGCCCGCGCGCGCGGCTACGACCTCGACGAGTGCTACGCCTTCAGCGACAGCTACTCCGACGTGCCGATGCTCAGTGTCGTCGGCCACCCGGCCGTGGTGAATCCCGACCGGCGCCTTTCGCTTCTCGCTCGCGCGTACAGTTGGCCGAGCTTCGATTTGACGCGGCCGACGTGAGCGCCGCTCGCCCTCGACATCATGCACCCCGAAGGTCCTCCGAAATCCGAGCGTGAGATCCATCGCGCGCACTCCTCGAGCCTCAACGGTTCGTCCCGGCACATCGAGCGCGAGGCCGCACTGCCTCCGTTCGAGCTCACGCGCCTGCTCACCGGCCGACATTTCGTCGTGGTGGGTGGAACCGGTTTCCTGGGCAAGGTCTGGCTTTCGTTCGTGCTCGCGCGCTTTCCCGACGTCGGGCGGCTCACCTTGCTCGTGCGTGCGAAGAACGGCAAGAGCGCCGAACAGCGCTTCGCCGAGGAGATCCTGTCGAGCGCGGTGTTCGATCCGTTGCGCGCGCAGCATGGAACCGGTTTCGCGGCGTTCGTTCGCGAGCGCGTGTTTCCGGTCGAAGGCGACGTGGTGCAGCCCTTCTGCGGCATCGAGCCGAGCGTGCGGGACGCGCTCCGCGGGCGCGTCGACGCCGTCGTGAACGTTTCGGGGGTCGTCGATTTCGACCCGCCGCTCGACGAAGCGCTCGAGGTGAACGCCTTCGGCGTCCAGAACCTCGTCGCGCTGGCGCGAGACCTCGGCGGCGTCCCGCTGCTCCACACGAGCACCTGCTACGTCGCGGGCAGCCGTACGGGGTTCATCGGCGAGGAAAATCCGCTCGAGGTGCCGTTCCCGCGGGCGGGCGAGCTCGATCCCTCGCATTGGGATCCGGATCGGGAAATCGCCGAGTGTCTGGACGTGATCGAGCAGGCGCGGCACCGCGCGAGCGATGCGTTCCGGCAGAGCCGCTTCCTCGACGAGGCGAAGACGAACCTCACCGCGCGCGGGGAGCCGTGCCGCGGCGCCGTGCTCGACGCGGAGGTGCAGAAGGTCAAGCGCAAGTTCGTCGAGGCGCGCCTCGCCGAGATGGGCATGGAGCGCGCGAACTTCTGGGGCTTTCCGAACACGTACACGTACACGAAAGCCATCGGCGAGCAGATTGCGGCGCGCTCGGGCTTGCCGTTCGCGATCGTGCGGCCCGCCGTCGTCGAATCGACGCTGCGCTACCCGTTTCCCGGTTGGAACGAGGGCGTCAACACGAGCGCCCCGCTCATCTACATCCTGCGCCAAGGCGCGCTGCAGATCCCGGGCTCGGATCACTATCTGGACGTGATCCCGTGCGACATGGTCGCGAGCGGGCTCACGCTCGCGCTCGGCGAGTTGCTCGAGGGCCGTGCACGGCCCGTGTATCAGCTCGGGTCGAGCGATTCGAACCCCTGCACGATGCGGCGCTTCTTCGAGCTCACGGGCCTTTACAAGCGCCGCTACTACCAGCGTACCCAGAAGGGCGGGCCGCTCGGTAGCTTCCTGCAGTCGCATTTCGAGGGCGCGCTGCTCTCGCGCGAGCAATTCGAGCGCTTCGGGCCGCTCGCGATCTCCCAGGGCGCGCGGCGCGCGGCCGATCTGCTCGGAAGCTTTTCGAAGGGCGCGCTGCGTCCGCTGCTCGAGCCTGCCGCCGATGCCACGCGCCGCTTCGCGGAGCAGCAGCGCAAGGTCGGGAAGATTCTCGGCGTGTTCGTGCCGTTCACGGCCGAATACGACTACGTGTTCCGCTGCGACAACGTTCGCAGCGCCGTTTCACGGCTCGTCCCCGACGACCGCGCGAAGATCGAGTGGAGCCCCGAGAGCATCGACTGGCGCCGCTGGTTCCTCGAGGTGCACATCCCCGGCCTCGAGAAGTGGGTGTTCCCGGAGATCGAGCGGCGACTCAAGCGTCCCAAGAAGCCCCCGGCCCGACACGAAACGCTGCCGCTGTTGCTCGACGAGGTCGCCTCGCGTCACGGCCTCGCCGTGGCGTTGCAGCGCACCGAGCAGGATGGATTCACCCGCATCACGTACGCGGACGTCCGCGCGCGGGCCGCGGCCGTCGCCGAGCGGCTGGCACGCGCCGGTGTGGAACGCGGCGATCGCGTGCTGCTCGCTGGTCAGAACCACCCGGCCTGGCCGATTGCCTTCTTCGGGATTCTGCTCGCGGGCGCCACGGCCGTTCCGCTCGATGCGGCGATCGACGCCGACGCGGCGCGCACGCTCGCCGAAGCGTCCCGCGCCGTCGCGGCGATCGCCGACGCGAGCATCCTCGAGCGGAACTTCGCCGGGCTGCCGGAAACGATCGCGCGCTTCGATCTGCACGCGATCGTCGAGCCCGGCGAGGAGCGCGCGCCGGTGGAGGTCGGCGCCGACGACGTCGCCGCGCTCATCTACACGAGCGGCACGACGGGCAAGCCCAAGGGCGTCGCGCTCACCCACGAGAACCTGACCGCGCTCGTGGCGATGCTCGCGCCGCTCTTCCCGCTCGGCAAGGGCGACCGCATCCTGAGCGTTCTGCCGCTGCACCACACGTTCGAGCTCACGTGCGGCATGTTGCTCCCGCTCTCGCGCGGGGCGCGCATCGTGTACCTGGACGAGCTGAACGGCGAGCGCCTCACGCAGGCGCTGTCGCGCGCGCGCATCACCGGGCTCATCGGCGTGCCCGCGCTGTGGGAGATGCTCGAACGGCGCATCACGACGCGCATCGCCGAGCACGGAGCGCTCGCTTCGCGCGTGTTCGAGATGGCGCTGGAGCTCAATCGCGCCCTCGGCCGCAACCTCGGGCTCGACGCGGGCCGGCTGCTGTTCGGCCCCGTGCACCAGGCTCTCGGCAGCGGCAATCTGCGCTTCTTGGTGAGTGGCGGCGCGGCGCTTCCCGAGAGCACGCACCGATTGTTCGCGGGCCTCGGCTTGCACCTCGCCGAGGGCTACGGCCTCACCGAGGCGGCGCCGGTGTTGACCGTCGCCGAAGCGTCGCCCAAGACGCGCGCCGGCCAGGTCGGCAAGCCCGTGCCGGGCGTGGAGATCCGCATCGATCGTCCCGATGCGAACGGCGTCGGCGAGATCCTCGCCCGCGGCCCCAACGTGATGCTCGGCTATGCCGACGATCCGGAGGCCACGGCGCAGGTGATCACGCCCGACGGCTGGCTCCGCACCGGGGATCTCGGAAAGCTGGATCGCCACGGTCAGCTCGTCATCGTCGGACGCGCGAAGGAGGTGATCGTCGCCTCGAACGGCGAGAACGTCTACCCGGACGACGTCGAGGCGCGCCTCGGACGCGTCGAGCACGTGCTCGAGCTCGCGGTGCTCGGCGTCTCCGATGGGCGCGGTGGAGAACGGGTCGCGCTCGTCGCCGTTCCCGAGGAGGATGCGGCGCTCGGTCGTGAGGAGCGCCACGCCCGCGCGCGCGCCGCGCTCGAACGCGAGATCCAGAAGCTCCCCGTGGCGATGCGGCCGGCGTCGATCACGCTGCTCGATCGTCGCCTGCCGCGCACGGCGAGCCGCAAGGTGCGACGCGCCGAGCTCCGGCGTTTGCTCGAACGGCGGCTCGAGGTCGCCGCTTCGAGCCGCGAGATCGCGGCGGATTCGTTGGACGGCGCTGCGGCGACCGTCCGCGCTGCGGTGGCGACCATCGCGCGCAAGAGCCCCGGCGCGATCACCGCCGATCAATCCCTGCGCGGGGACCTCGGCTTCGATTCGCTGATGCTGCTCGAGCTGCTCGTCGCGCTCGAGGGCAACGTCGGTCAGGGCGTCGATGCCGAGCGGCTCGCCGCGTGCAACACGGTGGGCGACGCCGAGCAGCTGCTGCGCGAAACCATCGCCGCGCGCAAGCTGTCGCCCACCCGCACCATCGAGACCGAGGAAAAGCCGCTCCAGGTGCCGCCCGCATTGCGGCGGGCCGCGATGGCGTGGCTCGGCAAGGCGCAGCTCGGGTTCTACGACAAGGTGCTCGCCACGCGCGTCACCGGGCGGGCGTTCGTTCCGCACAATCGGAACGTGATCGTCGCGGCGAACCACGCGAGCCACCTCGACATGGGGCTCGTCAAATACGCGCTCGGCAGCTACGGGCGCGATCTCGTCTCGCTCGCCGCGCAGGATTACTTCTTCGAGGGGCCGCGCTGGCGCAAGGCCTACTTCGAGAACTTCACCAACCTCGTGCCCATCTCGCGCACGGGCTCGCTCCGGCAAGCACTGCGGCAGGCGGGAGATCTCATCGAGCAGGGCAAGACCGTGCTCATCTTCCCCGAAGGGACGCGCTTCACGGACGGAGCGGTGCACGAGTTCAAGCCCGCGGTTGGCTATCTCGCTCTGCGCCACGACGTGGACGTCTTGCCGGTGTATCTCGGCGGCACGCACGCCGCGCTCCCCAAGGGAGCGCGCTGGCTCCGCCAGCGAAACGTCGAAGCGCGCATCGGGCCGCCGATCCCCGCGCGCGAGCTCAAGCGGCTCACGGAGGGCTTGCCGCCGGCGGAAGCCGCGCGCGCGGCGGCCCGCATCGTCGAGCGCGCCGTCGCGGCGCTCGGTCGCGGCGAGGTGCTCGACGTGCGCACGCTCGATCCGAACGAGATCGCGACGCGCAAGCGCTCCGAGCCCGCGTCCCTCGAGCCCGTGTTCCGGGAGCTCGAGCGCCGTTTCGTCGCGGGCAGCGTCGACGGCCCGGTGAGCTTCTACTTCGCATTGGGCGAGAGCGAGCGCTGGACCGTGCGCATCAGCCAAGATCGCTGCGAGGTCGTGCCCGGCAAAGTGGTCAACCCCGCGGATTGCGTGCTCAAGACCTCTCCCGACATGTTCCGGCGCATCGTGCGCGAGCGCTACACGCCCACGCCGGCGGAGTTCATGGCGGGAACCATCAAGTCCAACAACATCGCCCTGCTCCTCACCTTCCAAAAGGCGTTCCAACTGCAGGGATCGGGCGCCGAATGAGCGTGGCCAGCATGGAAAACGGAAGCTCGACGCGGAAGACGTACTGGGTCGCCGGAGCGACCGGGTTCTTGGGCTCGCACCTCGTGCGGCTGCTCAAGGAAGAAGGGCATTCGGTCATCGCGGTGTCACGACGTGGGGGCGAGGTCGCGGAAATCCCGGTGCGCCCGCTCGATCTGCTCGACACCGCTGCCGTCCCGGAGAGCGCGCGCGGCGTGGACGGCGCGTTCCTCGCCTCGGGGAGGGGGAGTCGGGACAAGGCGCCCGCGGAAGTGCTCCATCGGGACAACGTGCTCGCCGCGCGGTCCGCCCTCGCGGGGCTCCGCCGAGCCGGAGTGCGGCGTGTCGTCGTGGCCAGCACGAGCGGCACCATCGCCGTGAGCACCGATCCGAAAGCGATTCCGGACGAGACGGCGCGCGCTCCGCTCGAGCTCATCGCGCGCTGGCCGTACTACCGCAGCAAGCTCTACGCCGAGCGCGAGGCGCTCGAGGCGAACGCGCCCCCGGACTTCGAGGTCGTGATCGTCAATCCGAGCCTGCTGCTCGGCCCTGGCGATCTGCGCGAATCCTCCACCGGCGACGTGCGGCGTTTCCTGCAGCGCGCGCTGCCCGCCATCGGCGCCGGGGGAATCGCCTTCGTCGACGTGCGCGATGCCGCGCGCGGCATGCTGCTCGCTTTCGAGCGCGGTCGACCCGGCGAGCGCTACCTTTTGAATGCAAAGAATCTGACGCTCGCCGCCTTCTGCGCGCGGCTCGAGCGCATTTCGGGCGTTCGTGCTCCGATGCTGCAGCTTCCGCGATTCCGCCCGATTGCGACTCAGCTCGGTCGGCTCTACACGAGCGCCGTTCGAGCCATCGGTGGCGAGCCCCCCGTCGACGAGACGACGCTCGAGATGGCGCAATACTACTGGTACTGCGACAGCTCGAAGGCCGAGCGCGAGCTCGGGTTCGTGGCTCGGGATCCGGGGGAGACCCTCCGGGAAACGATCGAGGACTTGGTCGGGCGCAAGGTGGTGTCGTTGCGGCGGAGCTCGGGAGCGCTCAGCCCGCGCACCGTCGAAACGGCGTAGTCACGGCGCTTTTCGCCGTCCGGATATCGGGAATCGACTCGCCGAGCCCGCCACAACCGCCGAACGGCGCGTTCTATTCCTGCGGGACTTCCGCTCGTTCGAGGAGTGGACAGGGGCTCGCTCGATGCTTATAGCTTGGGGCACGATTCGTGCCGGGTCGCTGGGTACGGTTCTGCCCGCCGGCTGGAGGTAACTGTTCGGTGTTCAAGCGCATCACCTTGTTCGTGATCACGAACCTCGCGGTTCTGCTCCTGCTCAGCTTCGTGAGCCGGGTCCTCATCGCGACGGGCATCATTCCCCCCGATTTCCTGGGGGGCTACGCGCCGCTCCTGACCATGGCGGCGGTGCTCGGGTTCGGCGGCTCGCTCATCTCGCTGTTCATGTCCAAGTGGATGGCGAAATGGACGACCGGGGCGCGAGTCATCGAAACGCCGCGGAATGCGACCGAAGCGTGGCTCGTCGAGACCGTTCGGCGCCAGGCGCAGCAAGTGGGCATCGGTATGCCCGAGGTCGCCATCTACGACTCGCCCGAGCCGAACGCGTTCGCGACCGGCGCCACCAAGAACAACGCCCTCGTCGCGGTCAGCACGGGCCTTTTGCAGCGCATGGACCGGGACGAGGTCGAGGCCGTTCTGGGTCACGAGGTGTCGCACGTCGCCAACGGCGACATGGTGACGCTCACGCTGATTCAGGGCGTGCTCAACACGTTCGTCATCTTCATCTCGCGCGTGGTGGGCGGCATCGTCGACAGTTTCCTGCGCAGGGGCGAGGAGCGCGGCGGGATTGGCATCGGTTACTGGGTCACGGTGATGGTCTGCGAGATCGTGCTCGGCTTGCTCGCGACGCTCATCGTGATGTGGTTCAGCCGTTACCGCGAGTACCGGGCCGACGCGGGCGGCGCGACGCTCGCTGGTCGCACCAAGATGATCAACGCCTTGCGGCGCCTCGCGGGCGGCGGCGAATCCGAGCTGCCCAAGGCCCTCACGGCCTTCGGCATTCGCGGGGGCGGCATCCTGGGGCTGTTCAGCTCCCACCCGCCCATCGAAGAACGCATCCGCCGCCTGCAGCAGGGCGCGGCCTGACGAGGGCGCGGGCAACCGCGAAGCGCCTCACGACGCCGGCCGGGCACGCCTCGGCCGGCGTCGCTCATTGTGCGCCCAGCATGGGCGCTGTCTTGCGGGTGCAAGTCCCGCCGAAAGGAGACCATCCCAATCGAAGCGAACCGCAGCTGCGGAAGGGCGACCAACCGTGGGAAGGAAGCGGGGAGCG
>QGUH01001105.1 GCA_003242355.1 Pseudomonadota bacterium | reverse complement strand
GTGTATCTCCTCGGTGACCTTCAACGCGCCCCCCTCCCCCCCCATCCCCGAGCCTCTTCTGCCGCCGACCATCCCCGCCGTGAGCGTCGGCGCGAGCTCACGAGCGAAGGAGAGCGCGACGACGCGACCGGTGTACTCCATGCCGCCGAACTTGCGCAGGCCGAACGCGAACTGAACGGCCATCACCATGCCGATGAACACGCTCGTCACGGTCACGATGCCGACGGACGCGACACCGAGCGCTTCGAGCTGCGCGATGATCGCCTTTCCCTCGAAGGGTCGCTTGAACCCGGCGCGCACGGCGCGCACCGTCATCTCCGAAAGGAGTCCGAAATGACGCAGGAACGCGAGGGTGCTCTCGGTCCATCGCGCGAACAGCGTCGGCGGGGGCGGCGGCACGAGCGTCGTGCGGCTGCCGCGGCTGACGGGTCCCTCGCTGGCTTCCGGCGTGCTCGTCGTCACACTCGCCCTCACACCTCGGTGGAAAACCCGCGAACGAACCGTTCGAAATCGGCGACACCGCCGCGGCCGTCGGGGCTGCCGCCGATCCACATGAAATCGTAGACGCAGCCGTCCTTCTTCAGCACGTACACGACGAACCGCCGCGGCACGCCGTCGAGCTCGGCGACGAGCTCCGTCCGGAGCGCCTCGCGGCCGTCGAGCTCGAGAGCCTGCTGCGAGATGATCTCGCGATCGGTGAAGTGCAGGAACAAGTGCTGCGTCAACGCCTGGAGCGGCACGTCGTCCCCGTCGAGCCCGCAGCGTCCGTTCACCGCGACGGTGGCGGCGCGCGCATCGTCCCGAAACGCGAGCAGCGCGCCCTCGACTTCGATGGCCCGCCACGTGGGCGACACCGGCCCGACTCGGAACTCGATGTCGTCACCGCGGTACACGGTCCCGTCGAACGCGGCCTTGCCGCAAGAGCCGAGCACCAGCGCGGCGGACAAGCCAAGCACCCAAAGCGGAACGCGCATCCGAGTGCCGACGTTAGCACGCCCGCTCCGACGTGCCGTTCCACGGTAGCGCACCGAAGTGCCGCGATTGCCGCGTCGGGTACGCGGCCAACGTGGCGAGCAGGCAGGTGCTAGGCTCGAAACGGCATGCTGCCGCTCGGCGACCAGAATCCTACACGCAGAACGCCGTTCGTGAACTACTTCCTCCTGTTCGCGAACGTCGCGGCGTTCGTCTGGCAGTACTTGCTGATCGCGGCGGGCGGCGAGGCCTGGGTGGTGCCCGGTTACGGGCTCGTGCCGACGCGGTTCGTGGCCGATCCGCTCGGCGAAGCGTTCACCATCCTCACGAGCATGTTCATGCACGGCGGGTTCGGGCACCTCGCCGGCAACATGCTCTACCTCTACATCTTCGGCGACAACGTGGAGGACGCGATGGGTCACTTCCGTTACCTCGCGTTCTACCTGCTCTGCGGGATCGGCGCGGGGCTCGCTCAGGTCGCCATGGGGCCGGACAGCACCATCCCCATGGTGGGCGCGTCGGGAGCGATCGCCGGCACGCTCGGGGGGTACATGGTCCTTTATCCGCGGGCGCCCATCACGCTGCTCAACCCCGTGCCGCTCCTCTGGCTCTTCTTCGGCCTGTTCATCGTGTTGCCGGCCTGGCTCGTGATCGGCATGTGGTTCATCTGGAACCTGCTGAGCGGGGTCGGTCAGCTCGGAATGGCGGATGCGGGGGGCGTCGCGTTCTTCGCCCACGTGGGCGGCTTCCTCGCCGGCATGGCGCTCGTGCGCAGGATGGTCGTGCGCCGCATCGAACGGGGCCGCTGGAGCGGATGGCGGCCCCCTCCCCGAGCGGATTCACCCTGGGGGTCCCGCTCCCCGCGTTCCTATCGATGAGGTAGAAGGGGGTCCCGCTCGGATGCGGGCTCGCCTGCACGAAGCACCGGAGCCAAGGAGCCAATGCCCGTTCGTCTGTACAACACGCTCACCCGTCGCGTCGAAGAGCTCGTTCCCCGCGATCCGGGCCGTGTCGGCGTGTATTGCTGTGGACCCACCGTGTACGACGTGCCGCACGTGGGGCAGCGCGCGCTCCCCCG
>QGUH01000145.1 GCA_003242355.1 Pseudomonadota bacterium | reverse complement strand
AGATTGTTATAAGGGCCAGCGTCGGGGCCTCGTGGCTCTGCACCCGAAGGCGTCCCCCACACGCAGGACACGGGATGGACGCGGCCTTCACCTCGATGACGGCGACGGACTCCACCTCGAGAGGCCGCTCGGGCGTTCCCCCCGCCTCGAGCAGGAACAGGCGCTCTCGCTGCTCGCGGAGCTTCTCCGCAGCACGGGCGAGCTCACGACGAGCGGTGCGGGCGCGCTGGCGAGGGCGTTTGCCGGCCATGCCCAAACGATGCCACACCTCCGCTCATCGTGCGGCCGAGCGCCCGAGCGCTCACTCGGGAGCGCCCGAAGAAGCCACCGCGAAGGGGCCGCGTGCCGCCCCTTCGACACGGTAGCCGGTAGTGACGAACGAGTCGGGACGCGCCCCAAGGCACCGAAAACGACGTCGAGCAGAGTGCCCGCGTGGGGACCGGCCGCGCGCGCCGCCGCCATGATGCGCGAGCTCGAGCGACGAAGGGTCAGGAACGCGCCCCGACATGCGGAGAACGGCGTCGAGCAGAGTGCCCGCGTGGGGACCGGCCGCGCGCCGCCGCCATGATGCGCGAGCTCGAGCGACGAAGGGTCAGGAACGCGCCCCGACGTGCGGAGAACGACATCGAGCGGAGCGCTCGCGTGGGGAGGGGCAGCGCGCTCTCCCTCCAAGAGACGAGAACGCCGATCGGCCAGAACCGATCGGCGTTCTACGAGGCAATCGAGCGATCCGCGTTTCAGTGTGCCTTTGGGCCCTTTGCTGGCTTGTGCAGGAACGGGTGGAAGTCGTGCACCCGCACGGCGTACGTATACGCGTTGCAGTCGTCGTCGCCCCAAGAGATCACGCCCGCGATCTGCTCTTCGCCCTTGATGGTCACGAGCACGGGTCCCCCCGAGTCGCCGGCACACGCGTTGGAGCTCGGCGCCGCTCCGTCGAGGTGCATCAGCTGGTCGCGGATCTTCTTGTCGTGGAGGCCCGGATGCGAATTGGGCGGCAGCGGCTTCGCCGGCGGGTTGCCGCGATACACCATGGTGCCGCGCCGCTTGACGAGCGCGTCGACCGGGAAGCCCTCCTCGTCGAGACCCGCGGCTCCGTATCCGACGACGGTCATGCGGTCGCCTTCGTAGGGCTTTCCGATGTTGCGATTGGCGAGTGGGATCGGACGCATCGGAACGTCGCGGTCGAGGCGAACGATGGCGATGTCCGCGTTCAGCGTCGCCGGATTCCATTTCGGGTGCGCTTCCCAGTGCTCCGCGAGGCGGAAGTCGATCCAGTTCGCGGGCTCCTCGAAGAGCTGCTCGAAATCGCCGAAGAAGTCGTTACCGAAGTAGGCGAGCACGAGCCCGGCGTCCTCGAGGCAGTGCGCTGCCGTGACGAGCGTGCGCGCCTCGTAGAGCGTCGCCGAACAGAATCTCTCACCGCCATCGAGGGTCAGCACGTCGAGCAGCATCACCGCGGCGTGCTTGTCGTCGGTCTTTCCGCGAACGATGGTCTCGGCTTCGGTATCGACGAGCTCGGGAGTGCCGACGTCCGTCGAGCAGCCGAGGAACAGGATCGAGAGCGTGAGCAATCCGACGTCTGCGCGTAACGACATTCTTGTTTACTCCTGTTTTCGATGCCTCGTGTTCGCCGGCTCGGCCGGCTCACACGATCGAGGCCACGAGCGCCCCCAGCGGGAGCCCTCGCGCAACCCTCCTGCGCAACATGCGCACCTCCTGCACGACCGGCTCCCCGTGCTGCACGAGGTGTGCACCGCCGAAGGCGCAGCCTCTCGAAAAGCCCGGAAAAACCGACGAAGACGTTCGCATGACGAGCAGGCGCTCGCGCTCATTGCAGGAAGCGATCCGACTCCGACGTCCGAGCGCCCACGACGGCGACCATTGGGCGTGGATCGACGGGCCGCGCGCCCGACCGATGCGGCCGAGAAGCCGCCCCGTTCCAGAGTCGGAACGGACACCTCGGCAACCGCGCTCGGAACCCTCCTCAGATTCCGGGCCAGCGAAACTGGGCGGCCGAAAAGTAGGCGAACGCCATGTGGGAGAAGATGCCCGGCGCGAGGCGGCCGAGCCGCGCGGCCAGGAAGCTCCACACGATGCCGCACCCGAGCGCCGCGATCAGCAACAGCGGGTTCGGGCCGGGCATCGGATCCCGCAGCGTGTAGAGCGTGGGAATCATGGCCAAGCCATAGAGCACCGCCGCGAGGATCCAGCCGCGCCGCGCGCCGACCCGCGCCGAGAGGAGATCGAGCACCATCCCCCGCCAAATGATCTCTTCAGCCGCGGCCACGAGGAGAATTGCGGACGTTAGCCAAGCGCTGGTTTGCAGGGCTTCGGGATCGCCAATCTGAAGGTAAACGCGGTAAAGCCAGCTCTGGCGCACCGTGCCGCTCGGTGAGAGCGTGCCCCGCGCCACCCACGAAGCGACGAGCAACACGAGCGCGGTGAGCGCACCGATCGACAGATCCCCCCAGCGCGGCAACAACCGCTCGCCGAGCGTTCCGGTATCCCAGAAGTGGTGCACGGCGAGCGCGGCGAGGAGCAACGCCGGCACCGCAATCCAGAGCCAAAAAGCGGTCGTCCCCTGGAGCGATTCGCGAAAGGCGAACCCGTGCGCGATCGCGGTGACGAAGAACGCGAGCCCGACGCGAATCATGCGCGCTCCCCTTTCAGGCGGCGCGCCACCCAATCGAGAATGCGATCGGCGGCGCGGGCTTTCGGCAGCGGCCCGAGCCCCTCTTCCCCGTCGGCCGAGACGAGCACGACGCGAATGTCGTCGCGCCCGAGCGCCTCGGCGGCCCGGTTGGCAACGACCAGGTCGACGCGCTTTCTCGCGAGCTTGTCGCGCGCGCGCTGCACGAGCTGGTCGGCGTCGCCCGTTTCGAGCGCGAAGCCGACGAGCACCGGTCGCGCCGCTCGACGCCGCTCGCCGAGCTCGGCGAGCACATCGGGATTCGGCACCAGCTCGAGCGTGAGCGGCGCGCTCGTGCGTTGGATCTTCGTGGGGCTCGCCATGCGTGGTCGATAGTCGGCCACGGCGGCCGCCATCACGAGCGCGTCCGCCGAAGACAGGTCCGGGCCGAGGACACGGTAGAGGGCGCCGCGCAGCTCTTCGGTGCTCTCGATGTCGACGCGCTCGACTCCGGGCGGTGTCGGTAGCGCGACGGGCCCCGCGATGAGCCTCACTCGGGCGCCCCGCCCCGCGGCGCGCGCGGCGATGGCAACCCCCTTCTTGCCCGCGGAGCGTTTGGTGGCCGTGCGCACGGGCTCGGGCGGCTCGGCGGTGGCCCCCGCCGTGACCACGACGTGCAGCCCGCCGAGATCCGGCGGCGCGAGCGCCTCGACCACCTGCTCGACGATCCGCTCGGGTTCCTCCATGCGCCCGAGGCCGACGTCGCCGGAAGCGACCTCACCCTCGACCGGCCCCACGAAGCGGACGCCATCGTCGGCGAGCCGTCGAACGGCCCGCTTCGTCGGCGCGCTCGCCCACATGTTCGGGTGCATCGCGGGAGCGACGAGCACGGGGCAGCGCGCGCAGAGCACGACGGCGGTCATCAGATCGTCCGCGCGACCGCTCGCGAGCCGCGCGAGAACGTCCGCGCTCGCAGGCGCGATCAGCACGAGGTCGCTGCGCGCGGCGAGCTCTACGTGGAGCTCGCCGCCGATCGTCGGGTCGAACGCGGTGAGCAGCGGCGGTTTGCCGTTCAAACCGGAAAAGGTGGCCGCACCGACGAACTCGAGGGCCGAGCGGCTGAGCACGACCTCGACGTCGGCGCCGTCTTTGCGCAAAAGTCGCAGGATCGCCGGCGCCTTGTACGCGGCAATGCTGCCGGTGACGCCCAGCACGATGCGACGGCCCTCGAGGCGCTCTGCGCCCACCGTCGTTGCGTCGGATGGAGCCTCGCTCATCGCTCGCGGGCCCGTTGTACCATCCTCGACGGCCGCGCGGGGGAGACGTAAGCGCTCTTGGGGTCGTAGAACCGATACGGCTTGTCGGCCCACTCGCCGGCGTAATCGACGCCAATCCGCGCACTTCGCGCCACCCGACACGCGGGGCCGTCCGCGAGGTAGAGGGGCCCTGCGGTGAGGTCCGCCCCGTAGTGCGCGCGGTCGATGCCGAAGGCCTGGCACAGCTTGCCGGGGCCGTTGGTCAGCTCGGGGCGCGTCGGAGCGAGCTTCCGACGCGCGGCCATGAGGTCCACCCCGGCGAGCGGCTCGACGGCCCGAATCAAGACGGCATGGGGCACCCCCTCCTCGGCCACCACGAGGTTGAAGTGCCAATGCATCCCGTACACGAAGAACACGTAGGCGTGCCCGGGCGGACCGAACATCGCTTCGGTGCGCGCGGTGCGGCGCCCGCCGTACGAGTGCGCCGCGCGGTCCTCGGGGCCACTGTACGCCTCGGCTTCGACGATGCGCCCTTCGAGGCGACCCACCGGCGAGTCGTACACGAGGATCTTGCCGATGCACTCGCGCGCGACGACGAGCACGGGGCGAGCGTAAAAGGAGCGTGGCAGGGGCGTTCTCGGCACGAGCACCGTCACAGACCGAGCAGGCGCCCTCCCTGGTACACGAGCAAGCTCGAGACGTACGCGAGGCCCGTCATGTAGACGAACATGAAGAGCGGCCAGCGAAAAGATCGCGTCTCGCGCCGGACCACCGCGAGCGTGCTCATGCACTGACACGAGAGTGCGAAAAAGACCATCAGCGACAAACCAACGAGCGGCGTATAGCGCGGGCGGCCGTGGGTGGTGACCTCGGCACGCATGCGCTCGCGCAAGGGCACGGCTTCGTCGTCCAAGTCTTCGAGGCCGTAGACGAGGCCCATGGTCGAAACGAAGACCTCGCGCGCCGCGAACGCGCCGATGATGCCGATCCCGAGCTTCCAGTCGAAGCCGAGCGGCTCGATCACGGGCTCGATGGCCTTGCCGATGCGCCCGCCGATGCTGTGCTCGATCGGGGTGATGGCAGCGGGAGCGTTGGCGTCGGCCTCGACCACGGCGGCGGCGGGCGCCGGACCGGCATCCGCGGGCTCGGGCGGCTTCGGGAAGGAAAGCAGGGCCCAGAGCACCACCGTGCAGGCGAGGATCACCGTGCCCGCCTCCCGCAGGAACACGAACGCGCGCTCCCGCATGAGCCGCAGCGTGCCGAGGAGATTGGGCATGCGGTACGGCGGCAGCTCGAGCAAGAGGGGGATGCGCCGCCCCCGAATCACCGTGCGCCCCAACACGCCCGCCGCGATCAGCGTCGTCAGCATCGAGAAGAGATACATGCCGACCATCAGCGTCGCCTGCAGGGGCAACCCGCCGAGCACCGTCGTGGGCGGGAACAGCGCCGCGATGATCAGGCCGTACACGGGCAGGCGCGCCGAACAGGTCATCAGCGGGATGACCATCATCGTGAGCAGCCGATCCCGCTTCTGCTCCATCGTGCGCGTGGCGAGGATGGCCGGCACCGCGCACGCGAACCCGGACAGCATGGGAATGAAGGCGCGCCCGTGCAGGCCGAGCGCCTTCATCACGCGATCCATGAGGTAGGCGATGCGCGCCATGTACCCGCTGTCTTCGAGCAGGCCGATGAAGAAGAAGAGCAGCAGGATCTGCGGCAAGAAGACGACCACGTTGCCGACGCCGCCGATCACTCCCTGAACCAAGAAGTCGCGGACGATCCCTTCGGGCACGTGCTCGGCGAGCACCGCGGCGAGCCCGCCGAACCCCGCCTCGATCCAGCCGATCATCGGCTCGGACCAGGTGAACAGGGCCTGGAAGACCACGAGCATCACCGCGATGAACACGACGAAGCCGAGCACCGGGTGCAGAAGCACGCGGTCGATGCGCTCGGAGGTCTTCCGCTTCGGCGGGTGCACGTTCACCCGCGCGTAGAGCTCCGGCAGGATGCGATCGACGAAGGCGTAGCGGCTGCCGACGATCTCGAGATCGAGATCGCGCCCGGCTCGCTCGGCGCGCTCGCGCACGTCGAGGCAGCGGCGACGGAGCGCGTCGGGGATCCCCTCGAGCTCGTCGTCGGGCTCGATGCTCGACAGGGCCCAGAGCGCGAGCGCCTGCTCGCGCGCGCCGCCGCTCGTCCACTCCGCGGGGAGCACCTCGCGAATGCCTTCGAGATCCGCGAGCAGCTCGTTCGGATACGGGATCGCCACGGTCGAGCGCGGCGCGTCGGAGAGGGCGCGCGCGATCGCCTCGCGCAGCGCGGGCAGACCCACGCCCCGTCGCCCGTCGGTGGCCACGCACGGCACGCCGAGCACGCGCGAGAGCGCCTCCAGGTTCGGCGGGTCGTCGCGCACCTCGTCGATCATGTTGACGGCGACGAGCAGCGGGACGCCGAGCTCGATCAGCTGGACGACGAGGTAGAGGTTGCGCGCGATTTGTCCCGCATCGACGACGACGACGCACAGGCTCGGGCGCGGATTGCCGCCGAGGCCGAGAATCGCCTCGAGCGCGATCTGTTCCTCGGCCGATCGCGCCGCGAGCGAGTAGGTCCCCGGCACGTCGACGACCTCGACGGAGCGGGCGCCGAGCTGCACCGTCCCGGAACGCCGCTCGACCGTCACGCCCGGGTAATTGCCGATGCGCGCGTTCTGCCCGGTGAGATGGTTGAAGAGACTCGTCTTGCCGACGTTGGGGTTACCGACGACGACCACGAGCGGAGGCGTCGGACTCGGCGACGCCGCGCGCGGGACCTCGGGTGTCGAAAGCGCTTCGAGCGTCGTCAACGAACGCCCCGAACCCCCGCGAGCTCTTCGACCGACTCGCGCGCGGCCTCGACGCGGAGCTCATTTTCGAGAAAGCGCACGACCTCGACGCACTCCGCATCCGCACGACGGATGGACAGGCTCGAGCCGCGCACGAGCAGCTCGATGGGATCGCCGAGCGGCGCGACCCCCACGACCTCCACGCGCGTCCCCGGCAAGACGCCGAGCTCCATGAGCCGCCTCCGAAAGGAACCGGCTCCGAGAACACGCGTCACGTGCGCGGGCGATCGGACGGCGAGCTCCGCCAGTTTCATGCGGGGAGCTTACCTCAGCTGAAAACGGTTTTCAATTTCACGCATTCTCGGGCGCCCCGGAGCGCTGGGAGCGAACTCCCACGCGGGCGAAGCTCTGGGCCAGCGTCGCCGCGTCCACCGACTGCGGCAGCACGCGGAGGATGTCCGTGAGCGCCTCGAGCATCGCCCGGGCGCTCGGGAAGCGCTGTTCGGGCTCGCGCGAGAGGGCTCGATGCACGAGCTCCGCGAGGCCGAGCGGCAGCCCGGGCCGTTCGCGGCTCAAGAGCGGCACGTAGCCTTGCTGGACTTTGCGAACGACGTCGAGATCGGTCTCGGCGTCGAACAGCCGCTTGCCGGTGAGCGCTTCCCAGAGCACGACGCCGAGGCTGAACAGATCGCTCGCCTCGCTCGGCGGACGCCCCGCGAGCAGCTCGGGAGCGAGATACGCGAGCTTGCCCTTGACGATGTTCGGCCGTGTCATCCGACCGCGATCCCCGCCCGCCCCGGGGCCGAAGCCGGCGAGCTTCACAACCCCGCCTTGTTCGACAA
>QGUH01001104.1 GCA_003242355.1 Pseudomonadota bacterium | reverse complement strand
TTTTCGGGGGCCGGAAGGTGGGGCCCGGGGGGGGCGGTCCGGGTCGCAACCAAGGGCGCCTGGGGCGCAGCGGGGCTCTCGGGGCTCCGCATTGACGCGCCGGGCGCGGAGGTGCGGTTCGAAGGGGGGGACGGCGGGCGGGGCGTCTACCACGTGTTCCTCGTGCAGGAGTGAGCCGAGCCCGAGGCTCATGGCGGCCGAGCATCCCTACCTGAGCGTCGGCCTCGGCTCCGATCCGGTCGCCTGGGGTGCTCTCGCCCTCGCCGTCGGGTGCACCGCCGCAGCGTTCTCGCCGCGGATCGTCGAGCGGGCCGCCCGGATTCCACGCCGACGGACGCTCGGCGCGCTCGCGGTGCTCGCCGCGCTGCTCTCGGCCGGATACGTCGCCCACTACTTGCGTGGCGGGCCGCGCATCATCGACGCAACCAGCTATTGGCTCGCTGCGCGCGCGATTGCGGCTGGAGACTTCACGTTCCCCGTCCTCGATCCAGAAGCCGCCTTCCGCGGGCGGTTCTTGCTCTCCCCGGGAGACGCGAGCGAGCTCGGTGTGGTCTTTCCGCCCGGCTATCCCGCGATCCTCGCGCTCGGCTTCGTGCTGGGCGCGCCGCTCGCGGTGGGCCCCGTGCTCGCGGCAGCGTTGGTCTTCGCGACCTATGCGGTGACGCGTGCCTTGGGTGGCTGTGAGCGGGCCGGTCTCACGGCCGCAGGGCTCAGTGCGCTTTGCGCAGCGCTCCGCTACCACACCGCCGACACGATGTCGCACGGGCTTTCCGCCCTGCTCGTCGCGTTCGCGCTCGTGCTCTCCGCCCGCCGTGGCACGGCGGCGCTCGCGGGAGCTTTTGCCTGTGTCGGCCTGCTCGTCGCAACGCGCCCGCTCACCGGCGTCATCGCATTCCTCGGCGTGCTCCTGCTCGCGCTCCGGCACCGGGTGAGCTCGCTCGTGGCCATCGCCGCGGCCCTTCCGGGCATTGCGCTCTACGCCGCGCACCAGCACGCGGTGACCGGCACGCTGTTCCGCACGAGCCACGCCGCGTACTACGCGACGGCGGACGGCCCGCCGGGCTGCTTCCGCTGGGGCCTCGGCGCTGGCATCGGGTGCTGGTTCGAGCACGGCACGTTCGTGCGTGCGCACCTGGCCGGCGGTTACGACCTCGCGGCCGCGCTGGGGAACACCCTTCGGCGCCTCGCGGTACACGCGCTCGATATCGGAAACGCGGCGCCGCTCGCCGCGCTCGTGCTGGTCGGCATGGTGATGACGCGAGGGCGCACGGAAGGACGCGTCGCCACCCTCCTCGTGCTCGGGATCATCGTCGGATATGCGGGGTTCTACTTCGAGGGCAGCTATCCGGGCGGGGGAGCGCGCCTTTTCGCGGACGTGCTCCCGATCGAGCACGCCTTCGTCGCGCTCGCGGCCACGCGCCTTGCCATCGGCCGATTCGTGGCGCCCGTCGCGCTGCTCGGATTCGCGCTCCACACCAATCAGCAGCATCGAGCGCTCGCCGAGCGCGAAGGGGGGCGGCCCATGTACGAAGCGAGCGTCGTGCGCAACGCCGGCATCGAGCGCGGTCTCGTGTTCGTCACCACCGATCACGGCTTTTCGCTCGGCCACGAGCCAGGCCAGCTCGACCCAGCCGTCGGTGTCGTCGTCGCCCGATTGCGCGGCGATGCGATCGACCGCTTTCTGTGGGAGCGCCTCGGGCGCCCGCCCAGTTACCGCTACGACTACGATCCCGGGGCCTTCGCGGCGACGCCGCAGCTTACTCCGTTCACGCCTCCGCTCGTCGAGCCCGCGCGCGTCGAAGGCGAGGGGCTCTGGCCGCCGCTCGCGATCGCTGGGGGGTTCGCGCACCCTGATTTCTCACCCCATCCCTGCGTCTCGAGGCGGCGCGGCCTCCGCTTTCGACCGACCGAAGGGCCTACCAGAGCAACCGTGGTTCTCCCCACGAGCCCCACTGCCGGGCCGCCAACCTCCGTCGTGCTCGGCTGGGTCGCCGACGACGGCCGCCGCGCCCGCCGCCGGTTCCAGGGGCGAAAAACCTTCTCTTCAACACA
>QGUH01001103.1 GCA_003242355.1 Pseudomonadota bacterium | reverse complement strand
GGACAGAACTAGGTTCCGCGACTCCCTGAGGTTTTAGTCGGCGAGCGCAGGGCGCAGGCGCACGAGGCCGGGGCCTGGGCGCACCCGTGCCTGGCAGGCGAGGCGGTAGGGGCCGCCGCCGAGGAGCTCGAGGAGCTCGGCCTCGGGTCCTTCGGGGGGCTCGAGCAGATCGGCGCCCTCGAGAACCTCGACATGGCAGGTGCCGCAGCTTGCGGAGCGACACGAGAACGGAATGGGCGCCAGGTGATAGTCGCAGATGTCCACCAGGTCGCCGCCCTCGGGAGCGTCGATGACCTTCGTCCGTCCGATGCGACTCCCCGAAACTTCGATGGTCGGCACCGAGGGTTCGGATAGCGCCCGGCCTCGTCGAGCGCAAGCGCAGCCGAGCCGGGCACGGCTGCGCCACGCGTGTCCAACGAGGACGCGCGCGTCGCGAGCGGGGAGGAGTACCCCCGAATCGGAGGCGTGTGTGGCGTACCGAACGGCCGCGGCTCAGCCGCGCGTGTCGAGGATCAGCGTGACGGGACCGTCGTTCCCGAGCTCCACCAGCATGTGCGCTCGAAACCGGCCCGTCTCCACTTCCACGCCCCGCGCTCGACACTCCTCGCAGAAGCGCTCGAACAGGCGGCGCGCTCCCTCGGGTTCCATGGCGTTGACGAAGCTCGGCCGACGCCCGCGCGACGTGTCGCCGAAGAGCGTGAACTGCGAGACGGCGAGCAGGCGTCCGCCCACGTCGGCGAGCGCGCGGTTCATCTTGCCGGCGTCGTCCTCGAAGATGCGTAGCCCGACGACCTTGTCGGCGAGCGCGATGGCGTCGCGCTCCTCGTCCTCGCGGCCCACGCCGACGAGGACACACAAGCCGCGCTCGATGCTCCCCGTCACCTCGCTGTCTACGGTGACCTTCGCGTAACGCACTCTCTGGACGACGGCACGCATGGGCGCCCCCTAACACGATTCGTGTCACACTCCTTCCCAGCAATGGCAACGGCCCTCGAAACGCGCTCCCAACGCGACGCGCCGACGGCAATCCTCGTTCAGATCCCGCCGTGGGCCGAGGCGCTCGCCCGATTGCTCGACTCGGCTTTCGTCATCCCGGGCGTGCGCGTTCGCGTGGGTCTCGACGCCCTGCTCGGCCTGATCGCCCCCGGAGCCGGCGACGCCGCTTCCGGCATCGCGAGCGCGGCGCTGCTCGTGCTCGCGTTCCGGATGCGCGTGCCGAAAGTGATCCTGCTCCGAATGCTCGTGAACATCACGATCGACGCGGTGCTCGGCAGCATCCCGGTGCTCGGGGATCTGTTCGACGTGGTGTTCCGCGCGGCCCACGAGAACCTTTCGCTGCTTCGCCGGCACGCGCACTCCGCGACCGGTCGGCCCACGGCCTCCGACTACGTCGTCGTCGCCATCGCGCTCCTAGTCGTCGGCGCCCTGCTCCTCTTGCCGGTGTTGGTCGGCGTGTTGCTCATCCACTTCGCGACCGTGCTCACGGGCGGCTGATCGGCACGCGTGGGCCGCGGCGAGCAGGCGCTCGGCGAGCCAGGCGCGCTCTTCGGGCTCGAGCTCCCAGCGCAGGGTGCCGATCCGTCCGGACTCGGACCACAAGAGCAGCGCGTGCGGCAAGAGCTCGGGCACGAGCAACCCGTTGCCTCGGCAGTGCACGACGCGCCCGCCTTCGACGGCATGCACGGACCACTCGCCCGGCCCGATCTCGATGCGGATCACGTCCTGGGTCGCGCTGCGCAGCCGAAGCGCGAGCGCCGCCACGAGCCCCACGAGGAAAACCGGCAGCGCCCACGCCGAGCTGCCGAGCAGGGCCGAGAGAGCAGCGACGGCGGCCGTCGCGAGAAAGAGCGTCCACGCGTCCGAACCCCAGGGCTCGAGCCCGTCGGCGGGCAGCTCGAACACGACGCGGCCATCCTGCTCGAGGCGCTCGCGCAGGATCCCCGGGGCGGGCCGACCGGCCTCGGGAATGCGTCGCCGCGCGGCAACCCCCCGGGGAACCCCGACTCCCCCGCGCCCCAGGGCCGCCCCGAAGCCCGGAAAAAGCAGCGCGCCC
>QGUH01001102.1 GCA_003242355.1 Pseudomonadota bacterium | reverse complement strand
GGCTGGAGATTGTGGAAAAAGAGCGGGCGGGGAGAGGAGCCCGGGCTCGCCGCCGCTGGCGAGTGCGCCGCCCGCGGTGGCTTCGGTCGCCCCGAGTCAGGAGAGCATGGCCTGGACGGCGGGAATCCTCGAGCTCTCGGGAACGAAGAGCGGGGTATCCGAGCTCGTTGGGCTCAGGGCGGCCCGTCACGACGATTTCGATCGCGTGGTGTTCGAGTTCCGAGGCGCGCGCCCCGGCGCTCGCCTCGAGTACGTGGACCGACCCGTCCGACGCTGCGGCTCCGGCGAGCCCACCGAGATCGCGGGTGACGGCTGGCTGAGCGTGAGGTTCGAGCCGGCGGCGGCGCACACGGAAGAAGGCGTGGCCACCATCGCTCCTCGCGAACGCAAGCTCGACCTGCCGATCGTGCGGGAGATCGAGCTGACGTGCGACTTCGAGGCGATGGTCACCGTCGTGCTCGGGACGGCGAAACCGAATCGGTTCCGCGTGCTCGAGCTCGACGCGCCGCCGCGCATCGTGGTCGACGTACGCCACCGCTGAGCCCCACGCTTTCCCTCGCTCGCAGGGGCACCTCGCTGGGCGTCGTGCAAAGGGGCGACGCGCTCCGGAGCGCTGGTCGCAAGTGGGCTGCGCGTCACGGCGGATTCGGCACGGATTGCGGGGAGGGCCTCGCTGCCGAGGAACCCGCGACGGCGGCAGCCGCGATCCCATCGACGTGTCACAGTCACGGGGTGAGCGAGGTGCGGAGCCATCGGTTCGAGGACCACACGGGAGAGGTGCGGCTCGTGCTTTCCGCGCCGACGTTGAAGGAGCTGTTCCTCGCGGCAGCCGAGGGCCTGGCGGAGCTCGTGTCGGAAGACGACCCCGGCGAGCCCTCGCCAGACGAGTACGAGACCCGAGTCCTGCATGCCCGGGATCGGGAGCTCTTGCTCGCCGACTTCTTGAACGAGCTCATCTACCTCACCGAGACGACGGAGCGCGTGTTCACCGACGTACACATCGACGAGCTCTCGGATCACGCTCTGGTGTTTCGAGCGCGCGGGATCCCCTTGCGGAGGGTGCGCACCGCGGTGAAAGCCGCGACGTTGCACGGGCTCTCGATCGAGCAGCGCGCCGACGGGTTCGGCGCGTCCGTCGTTTTGGACGTGTGAGCGTGCGAAAGGGAGAAGCATGGACTCGATGACGCGAGTTTCCGACGTGGTTTACGAAACTCCCGGCGCCCGTCCCGACGTTCCGGTGCGGCTCATCGCGGACGACGAGCTGCTCGCCCAGGTGCACAAGGACCGGAGCCTCGAGCAGCTGCGGAACGTGAGCACGCTGCCGGGCGTCGCCCGCTTCGTGGTGGGCATGCCGGACATGCACGAGGGCTATGGATTCCCGGTAGGCGGTGTGGCGGCGACGCGACCGCCGCGCGGCGCCATTTCTCCCGGGGGCATCGGGTTCGACATCAACTGCGGCGTGCGGCTGCTCGCGTCGAGCTTGCGGCGGGGATCCATCGAGCCGCTTCCCCCGGGCCACAGGCTCCCGCGCCGCGTTCCCACCGGTTACGGACGCACTGGCCGGATCGCGCTCTCGCCGAAGGAGCTCGACGCGGTCTTGCGCGACGGGTGCGCCTATCTGATTGGGGAGAAGGGGATGGGTCGCCCCGAGGACCTCGAGACCATCGAGTCGCAGGGCAGCCTGCCCGGCGCCGATCCTTCCAAAGTGTCCGAGCGCGCGAAGCACCGAGGGCGCGACCAGCTCGGCACCCTGGGTGGCGGTAACCATTTCTTGGAAGTAGACGTGGTGGACGCCGTGTTCGACGAAACCGCGGCGCGCGCGCTGGGCCTCTTCCCCGAGCAAATCACGGTGTTGATCCACTCGGGGTCGCGTGGGCTCGGTCACCAAGTCTGCACGGACTACGTCCGTCGCATGGATGGGGAGCTCTCCCTCTACGGATTCGAGCTGCCGGATCGGCAGCTCTCCTGCGCGCCCTTCGATTCACCCGCCGGAAGCGACTATTTCGCCGCGATGTGCGCTGCCGCAAACTTCGCTTGGTGCAATCGGCAAGCGC
>QGUH01001101.1 GCA_003242355.1 Pseudomonadota bacterium | reverse complement strand
GCGCGGATGCGGGAAATGTGGACGTCGATGCTCCGATCGAACGCGTCGAGCTCGTCCCCCCGCACGATCTGGAAGAGTTGCTCGCGCGAGAGCACGCGGCCAGGGCGTTCGGCCAGCGCGAGCAACAACGCGAACTGGTGGCTCGTGAGCTCTCGTCGCCAGCCGTCCACCCGGACCTCTCGCGCCAAGCGATCGATCACGAGGCGGCCGAAGTCCAGGCGATCTCGCTCCGCCGGCACGGCGCGACGCGCCCGCCGCAAGAGCGCGCGCAGGCGCGCGAGGAGCTCGCGCGGATTGAAGGGCTTCGGCAAGTAATCGTCGGCGCCCATCTCGAGCCCCACGATCCGATCGCTGTCGTCGCCGCGGGCCGTGAGCATCAGCACGGGAACGTCGGACCGGGCGCGCAGCGCGCGCAGCACCTCGAAACCGTCCTGATCCGGCAGCATCACGTCGAGCACGACGACGTCGAACGACTCTTCGAACAGCGCTCGGAGACCCGAAGCCCCGTCCGCTCGGGTGCTCACTTCGAGCCCCCGAGCGGACAGATAGCTTGCGATCATCTCCGCGAGACGCGCATCGTCATCGATCACGAGCACTCGGCTCACGGTCGAAGCGTATCACCGGTGTCGTTGCCAGTGCTCGACGATTCGCTGACGCTGCTCGAGGGTGAGCACGTCGCTCACGTCCAACAGCGCATCGGTCAGAGCCTTCGAGAAGCGATCGCCCGAGGCGAGGAGCGCAGCGCGCGCTGCCTCCACCTTGGCCGGGTCGAGGGTGGGTTTGCCGAGCTCCCGACCGAGCTCCTCGTGAAGCCGCACGTGCTCGTTGCGCAGCGCGAGAAGCTCCGGCTCCAACAGCTCGAGGCGCGCGCGGATCGCCACCTTCTGCTCGTCGTTGGCGTCGAGCCGGTCGAGCACGAAGTCGATGCGCTCGCGCAGGTGCTCGACGAGCTGCTCGTCGCTCAATCGGCGGTGACCGCGCCATCCGTGGCCATGGCCCGGGGCGAATCCCCGCTCGGCGAGCGCCTGGCCGGCGAACAGCCCGCCGAAGGCGAGGGCGGGGAGCGCCAGCAGCGTCGTCCGCCGCCGAAACCAGCGCCGGTACCAGGGCTCCGGGCCAATCGCCGCCTCCTTCTCCGGGGGTGTCTCGTCCTGATTCGGTGCCGTATTCGAGGGATCGTCGTTCATGGTGCCTCCTGGGGTCGAACCCGGATCACCGTGCGCTCCGCCCTTTGCTGGGGATTTGCCGCTCTGCAAAGTTGTGTAAAGCGCCCCTTCCCGCGGGTCGCGTCGGTGCCGCCAGCTCCGCCGACGACGCAGCCGCACCGCCGCTCGTGGGGTCGCCCGATCGATCGACGCGCTCGGAGCCCGAGGGTATGCTGCGCCCCATGTCCAAGGCCATGATCGTCTGTGGATACGGGCCCGGCATTTCCGCCGCGGTCGCGGAACGATTCGGGGCAGAGGGATTCTCGCTGGCCCTCGTCGCGCGCAACGCCGAGCGGCTGTCCAATGGGGTGCGCGCGCTGCAAGCCAAGGGCGTCAAGGCGGTCGCGTTTCCGACCGATCTCGCGGATCCGGACGCCGTCCGGGCGCTCGTCAGCAACGTGCGCGCGGCGCTCGGGCCGATCACCGTCGTGCACTGGAACTGCTACGCGGCCGACGCGGGAGATCTCCTCGCGGCCAACACGGCGGCACTCCATCGCGTCTTCGACGTCGCCGTGAGCAGTCTCGTCGCGGCCGTGCAAGAGGCTCTGCCCGACCTGAAACAGCAAAAGGAATCGGCCGTGCTCGTCACGAACGGCGGCTTCGGTCTCTTCGACCCGAAGATCGACGCCTATGCGATTCAGGCCAACTCGATGGGCCTTGCCATCGCGAACTCCGCCAAACACAAGCTGGTCGGCTTGCTCGCCGAGCGGCTGCGCTCCGACGGCATCTACGTCGGGGAAGTGATGGTGCTCTCGACCGTGAAGGGCACCGCGTGGGACGCCGGGAAAGCAACGCTCGAGCCAGCGACGGTCGCCCAGAAGTTCTGGGACCTCTACCGCAATCGCACCG
>QGUH01001100.1 GCA_003242355.1 Pseudomonadota bacterium | reverse complement strand
TACCTTTCCTTTTTTTCGGGCGGGGTAGATTTTTATAAGGGGCCGGGGCCGGGGCGGCCCCTGGGTTGCCCAATTACCGTAGGGGGTGCCTCCCCGTCTCTTGCTGCGAGCCGCGGGAATCCCCGAGCGCGTCGAGCAATGGTTTGACGGCGCGCTCGCCGAGCTTTCGGAGCTCCGCTTGTGCGCGTCGGGCTTCCTCGGGATCGGGGCTCCCGGCGCGATGCAACAGCGGATAAGCGAGCGCTCCGTACACCTCGACGAGCAGCCGCCGGTAGACGGGGCGTTCGGGATTGTCGAGCGCGAGCGGAAACAGGTCCTGCTCCAGCAGGTGAACGGTGCCGCGCCCGAGGTTGATTTGCAGGCTCAGGCGCGTGGCGCGCACCACGAGCTCTTCGTCGGGCGCGGCGCGGACCACGCGTCGGAGCAGGATGTCCGCTTCCTCCGCCTGACCCTGGCCGAGGAGCAACTCGGAGAGCTCGAAGTAGACGGGGAACAGGCGCTCGTTCTTGGTGATCGCCCGCCGGAAGGAGGCAATTGCTTGCACCACGTCGCCCCGCTTGCGGTGCATCTCGCCGAGCTTTCGGTGACCTTCGGCGTCGTCGGGGCTGAGCTCGACGACCCGGCTGGCGTAGCGGATCGCGTCTTCGTCACGGTAGAGCTCGGCGGCGTACTCCGCCATGCGCTGGTAGCATTCGCGGGCGCGCTTGGGGTCGGCCCGCGCGAGGCGTTCGAGCACCGCGATTGCTTCGTCGAGCTTGCGTTCGAGACCGAGCACGCGCTCCAGTCGCGACAGGCTCTGCAGATCCGACGGCGCTGCCGCGAGGATGCGTTTGAGCGTGCGCTCCGCCTCCGGGTACCGGCGGAGGCGGATCTCGGCCTCGGCGAGCAACCGTCCCGCTTCCAAATCAGGGGGCGTCGCCCGGAGCCTTCGTTCGAGCGCGGCCGTCTGCGGCGACAGAGTGCCCGACAGGCTCCAGAGCGTCACGATGTGCTGACGGGCTTCGCGCTTGAGCTCTTCGTTGTTCCCGCTCTCTTTGAGCAGGCCCTCCCAAATGCGGAGGGCCGCGTCGTGATGGACCTTTCGGCCGTCTCGCGTGGACGCCGTGGACCCGGCCCGCTCGAGCGCGATGGCGAGCGCTTTCTTGGGGCGAATCGCTTTCGGCTCGAGCTTGACGGCCTCCTCGAGCAACGCGAGCGCCTCGTCCACCAAGTCGTGCTCGAGATAGAGCTCGCCGAGCCGGAGCAGCCCGTCGGCGCGATCGCGCCCGAGCGTACGGATGCGCTGCCACGTCTGCAGCGCCTTCTTTTTGTCCCCATCGCGCCAGTAGCGGGCGCCGAGCTCGATCAAGTGCTGCGGATCGGCGCCCGCTTGCGCGGACAGTCGCTGGAGCAGCGTGAGGCTCCCGGCCTTTTCGCCGACGCGCTCGTAGAATTCGACGAGCGCCGCCAAGACTTGCTCGTCGTCGCCGGCGCGTTTCTCGAGCGCGCGGAGGTGCTCGAGCGCGCGCTTCCGATCCCCGCGCTGGATGAGCGCTTCGGCAAGCCGAAAGACGAAATCGGGATTGCGGGGAGCCGCCCGCACGAGCGCTTCGTACTCGCGGATGGCGTCCTCGAGCTGCCCCTGGACCTCGTGGATGTGCACGAGCTTGAGGCGCGTGGCGAGATCGCGGCCGTCCTGCTTGAGCACGCGGCGATACGCTTCGAGCGCCTTTTCGAGCTTGCCGGTTTCTTCGTACAAAGCCGCGAGCACGCGTTGCTCTTCGATGTCTCGTGCGCCGCGGCGCTCGAGCTGGGTCAATAGCTCTTCGAGCCGCCCTTCGGCGCGATGCAGCTCGACGAGCGTCTCGTAGATCTCGCGGCGCACCCCGGCTTGCGTCCCTGCCACGGCGAGCGCGCGCTCGAGCTCCTTTCGTGCCTGGCCGCGCTGACCCGCTCGCGCGAGCGCTCGGCCGTAGTCGCGGAGCGCCGGGGCGAGCACGCGATTGTCTCCTGCCGCCGCTTTGACGAGCGCCGCGAGCTCCTCAACGGCAGCGTCGTACATGCCGCGCTGGTAG
>QGUH01001099.1 GCA_003242355.1 Pseudomonadota bacterium | reverse complement strand
GCGTGGGTAAGGCCTCACCCTCAACCCGGGCCTCGTCATCGGCGCCCTGCCGGCGGCGGGAGCCGGGCTTCTCGTCGGCGTGCCGTCGCTCCGATTGCGCGGCGACTACCTCGCCGTCGTGACGCTCGGCTTCGGAGAAATCATCCGCATTCTGTTCAACAACGCGGAGTTCTTGGGCGCGGCCACCGGATACTTCGGGGACGACCCCGCGGGGCTGCCCGCGTACACGTCGTTTTTCTGGGTGTACGCGTGGGCGCTGCTCACCATCACGGCGATTGCGAACCTCACGTTCTCGCAGACGGGCCGCTCGCTCATCGCGATTCGTGAAGACGAGATCGCCGCCGAGGCCATGGCCACACCGACCACGCGCCTCAAGGTGCTTGCCTTCACGCTGAGCGCGGCGGCGGCCGGAATCGGCGGCGGGCTGTTCGCTCACATGCAGGCCGGCATTCGCCCCGAGGATTTTCGGTTCGAAAAGTCGATCGACATGCTCGTCATGATCATCATCGGCGGGCTCGGCTCCATTTCCGGCGCCGTGATCGGCGGGATCTTCGTCGCGGTGACGCTCGAGCTGATGCGCGGCTTCCAGGAGTATCGGCTCGTTCTCTACGCGCTCCTGCTCATCGGCATCATGCTGCTCCGCCCCCAGGGCCTGCTCGGCAATCGCGAGCTGACGGCTTTCGTCCGCCGCCACCGTACGAGGAGAAGCCGCGCGTGACGTTGCTTTCGCTCGAGCGGGTCAGCAAAGTCTTCGGCGGGTTGCACGCCGTTCGCGAGGTGTCGTTCGCGGTGCGCGAGCGGGAGGTCTTCGGCCTCATCGGCCCGAACGGCGCCGGGAAGACCACGATTTTCAACGTGATCACCGGCGTGTACGCGCCCGACGGCGGCGCGGTGCGCTTCGACGGCGAGGACATTTCCGGCTGGTCACCGGCGGCGATCGCCGCGCGTGGCATCGCCCGCACGTTCCAGAACATCCGTCTGTTCCGGGCGATGACCGTCGAGCAGAACGTGATGGTCGCCGGGCACCACGTGCACAAGGCGACGGCCCTCGATGCGGTGCTGCGCACGCGCCGCCACGCGACGGACGAGCAGGCGCTCCGCAAACGAGCGCGCGAGCTGCTCGACCTGTTCAACCTCGGCGACCTGGCCGACGACGTTGCCGGAAGCCTGCCGTATGGCTCGCAACGGCGGCTCGAGATCGCGCGCGCCTTGATGCTCAAGCCGAAGCTCGTTTTGCTCGACGAGCCCGCGGCGGGCATGAACAGCCAGGAAGCCGCGGAGCTGAAGCGGCAAATCCTGCGGCTGCGCGACGAGCTGGGGCTCACCGTCGTGCTCGTCGAGCACAACATGGCGGTCGTGATGGGCGTTTGCGATCGCATTCACGTCGTCGACCACGGCGAGAGCATCGCGGAGGACACTCCCGACGAAATTCGCGTGCACCCGAAGGTGCTCGCGGCGTACTTGGGCGAGGAAGACCCGCAAGCAACGCGGGAGGCTCCGCCATGACCAGCCCCGTCGCGTCGGCGGAGCGCGAGGCGGCTCTCGAGGTCACCGATTTGCGCGTGGCGTACGGCGGCATCGTCGCCGTCAAAGGCATTTCCCTGCGCGTGGATCGCGGCGAAATCGTGACGCTGATCGGCGCCAACGGAGCCGGTAAAACGAGCACGCTCAAGGCCATCGTCGGCCTCGTCCCCGCCGCCGCGGGCACGATCCGCATCTTCGGCCGCGACACGCGCGGCGTCCCCACGCACGAGCTCGCCGCACGCGGCGTCGCGCTCGTTCCCGAAGGACGCGCGGTGTTCGGAAACCTCACGGTGCGCGAGAACCTCGAGCTCGGCAGCTTCCGCAAGCGCGAGCCCACGGCTCGCGCCGAGCGCTTCGAGCGCTGCATCCGGCTGTTTCCGCGCCTCGGCGAGCGCCTCAACCAAGACGCGGGCACGCTCTCCGGAGGCGAGCAGCAGATGCTCGCCCTCGCCCGGGCGCTGATCGGCGCCCCCGGCCCTGACTCTTATACACACCTACGGGTGCCGACGAAGGGGATATGGAAACTACATGTG
>QGUH01000144.1 GCA_003242355.1 Pseudomonadota bacterium | reverse complement strand
GTTCGGTCCTTCCCCAGCGCAATCCCGGGGTTGACCGCCAGGGAGCATTCCGCGCCTTCCGTTGAAAAGCACCTGCGCAGGCCTACGACCCGAACGCCTACGGCGGCGTGACCCGCGTGGTGGTCGACGCGCGCACGGGGCAGCGCATCTCGAGCAATCTGGTGCTCACGGGCACGCTGCGGAACTGCGCCGGCGGCCCGAGCCCCTGGGGCTGGCTCTCGTGCGAGGAGCACGTCGACCCCGGTCACGGCTACGTGTTTCTCTGTCGTACGGACGCGGCGAAGGTCGCGCCCGCGGAGCGCATTCCGGCCTATGGGCGCTTCAATCACGAAGCGGTGTGCATCGACCCCAAGACGCTCGGCGCCTACCTCACCGAAGATCGCGTCGATGGCTGCCTCTATCGGATGATCCCCGCCGATCGATCGCGACCGTTCGAGGGCCATCTCGAAGCGCTCGCCATTCGCGGCAAGCCGCGTTTCGACACGGGCCGCGGGCTCGAACCCGGGCGCCGTTATCCGGTCGAGTGGATTCGGGTACCCGATCCCGATCCGAAGGACGATTCCGTGCGCCACCAGGCGCTCGAGCGCGGCGCCGCCATCGTGCGCCGCGGCGAGGGGATCTGGTACCACGACGGCGCGGTTTACATCGCCGCCACGATTGGCGGTCCGCGCGGCACGGGACAGATTTTGCGACTGCACCTCGAGCGCGGGGAGCTCGAAGAGTACGCCCGCTCGGAAGATCCGGGAGCCCTCGATTACCCGGACAACATCACCGTCGCCCCATGGGGTGACCTCTACCTCGCCGAAGACGGAGCGGGCGACCAGTACGTCCGCGTGATCACCACGAAAGGCAAAATCGTGGACCTCGCGCGGAACGCGCACAGCTCCGGAGAGCTCGCCGGCGTGTGCTTCTCGCCGGACGCGAGCCTTTTGTTCGTCAACCTGTACAACGAGGGAATCACGGTCGCGATCCGCGGGCCCTTCCGAGAGCTCGCAGCCTGAGCCAACGTTTCGGATTTGGCTTCGGCGCCCGGCTCCCCCATCTTCCAGTTCAGCGCCAGCGCACAACCTCCGTTCCCGGATCCGGCGCCGGCCCCGGATCCCGACTGCGCCGGGATCACCGTGCCGCAGAGCCCCGAGAGCGGCCCGCACCCTGGTTGACGCCACCCGCGCTTCGTGGAAAGCAGCGCGCGTCGGCCAGGTCCGATTGGCGTTGCCGATTGGCGACCGTCGTTCTAGGGAAAGGCTCCCAATCGCCCTCCCGAGGGCGGGAAGAAGCCACGACTCGAGGTCACCGTGTCAAGAACCGTTCTGCTCGCCACCGAAAAGCCCTTCTCCGCCGCCGCCCGCAACGAGGTCGTCTCGATTCTCGAGAAGGCCGGGTACACCGCGCGTGTGCTCGAGTCGTACAAGGGCAAGGCGCCGCTCATCGACGCGATCCGCGACGTCGACGCCGTCATCGTGCGCAGCGACATCATCGACGCCGAGGTCCTCGGTGCGGCGTCCAAGCTCGCGCTCGTCGTTCGCGCTGGCGCGGGCTACGACAACATCGACTGCGCGACGGCCCGTTCCCGAAACGTCGCCGTCATGAACACGCCGGGGCAGAACGCCAACGCCGTCGCCGAGCTCGCGTTCGGAATGATGGTCTACATGGCCCGCGGCAAGTTCAACGGTAAGACCGGCACCGAGCTGCGGGGCAAGACGCTGGGCCTGCATGCCTTCGGCGCCGTCGGCCGTGCCGTGGCGACCATCGCCAAAGGCTTCGGCATGACCCTGTTCGCCTACGACCCGTTCGTGAAGCCCGAGGTGTTCCGCGAAGCCGGGGTCGAGGCGGTCGGCAGCGTGGAAGAGCTCTATCGACGGTCGCAGTACGTGTCGCTGCACGTGCCCGCCACGGCGGAGACGAAGGGCTCCATCGGCAAGGGCTTGCTCTCGCTGCTTCCCGCGGGCGGCACCCTGGTCAACACCGCGCGCAAGGAAATCATCAACGAGCCGGAGCTGCTCGAGGTGCTCGAGTCGCGCAAGGACTTCCGCTACATCTCCGACATCGCGCCGACCGATGCCACGGCCGCGGTCATCAAGGAGAAGTACGCCGACCGCGTCTACGTGACGCCGAACAAGATGGGCGCGCAGACCGAGGAGGCGAACGTCAACGCCGGCCTCGCCGCTGCTCGCCAAATCGTCGGGTTCTTCGAGCGCGGCGAGAAGCAATTCGTCGTAAACTGAGCGGCGGCCACGAACCGACGCCTCGAGCGCGGGCTCCAGGCCCGCGCTCCCCCACGCCGAAGTGGCGGAACCGGCAGACGCGGCGGACTCAAAATCCGTTGTCCCCAAAGGACGTGTGGGTTCGACTCCCACCTTCGGCACAGCATCAAAAAGCCCGGATACGTTACCTGAACGGCAGGCCGCTGAATCACGGACTGCCTCCGTGACTCATCCTCTGACTCACCCTCGCAGTCAGGGGCCACTCGACCGGGAGCGCCGCGGTCGTCCGCGCCGTGACCGAGAGCGATAGCGGTTGGGAACCCGCCGAAAAGTGGGGAAAACCGCGCCGAACAGTGCGCCCGTCTGGGGAAGGGCTCCGCCGAAGTGACTTGAGGGAGTGACTCGGGCGCAAGGAGCGGCGGCACGTGCCGTCCCGGCGAAACGAGGTTAGAACACCGACCCGGCAACGGATCGCCGTCTTGCGACGTGGTAGAGGGCGACGATGCGCGACTCGCGCGAGGCGAAGAGGAGTGGGCCGACGCCGCTCGGTGACGTTCTGGGGGAAACGCGCGAGCTTTCGCTGAAGCGTTCCCGAGCAGCCGTGGATCGGGACACGTGGCGGCGCGCCGTGGGGCGTCGCATCGCCGAAAGAACGGAGGTCGGAGCGCTCCGTGGCGGCGAGCTGACGGTGTACGTGGCGTCGCCCGCGTGGGCGCAAGAGCTCTCTCTCCTCACGACGGATATCCGCGAACGATTGGCGGGCTTCGGCATTCGAGTCGAGCGCGTGCGGTTCCGTTTGCTCGCAACTCCACCCCCGGCACCACACCGAGCGCCGCCCCGGCCCCAACCGAAGAAGGTCGTGCCGCCGGAGCTCGCTGCGCGACTCGCTCGCGTGGAGGACGAGGAGCTACGCAAAGCCATCGAAGGGGCGGCAGGGCTCGCCATCGGCCGCATGGAATCCGCGGCCGGGATCACATCGACGCAGCGAGCCGCTCGAGCCCCTCGAGACGCTGAAGCACGAAGCGCTCGCTCGGACCGAAGCTCGCCTGATGACTCCGCAGGGTTGCGAGGTAGGCGCGGAGCCCGCCGAGGTTGATCGGGGAGGTTCTGCGGAGCACGACGTAGAGGGGACGGACCAGGCCGCCCGCAAGCGGGCGCTTGGCAGCGTCGTACAGCTCGATCACGAAGTCGATCCAGCGCCCCTTGCCCGTCGCTTCTGCCAGCCGAACCGCGTAGCGCGCCGCTTTGCCCAGCGTCTCGGGGCTGGCGTCGGCGCCCTTGCGTGAGCGCACCTCACTCAAAACACCGAGTAGCGCGCCCGAGAGAATGCGCTCGGCTTCGTCGCCACGCCCGAGCGCGAGCGTCTTCTCGGCCACCCCGCCCAGCAAATCGAGCGTGTCTCCGCTGAACGTGACCTCGCTTTCCGCTGGCAAGGCAACCGGAGGACGACTGCTGGGTTCCGGGACACCGACGATGGTCGGCGCTTCGTAGCTCACGGGGCGTTCCGATACCAACGCGCTCCGCAACACGAAGTCCTGACGGCCAATCTGGAGGTGATCCCCGTCGCCGAGCTGCTGCGTGCCCTGGATGCGCCGAGCGTTGACGAAGACCCCGTTCACGCTGCCCAAGTCCTCGACGTACACGCCGTCGGCGTCCGCGCTGACCTTGGCGTGCCGGCGCGAGACCAAGCCGTCGTCTACGACGATCTGGCACGTGGAGCTCCGCCCGATGACGATCGAGCCCGACCCGAGCTCGATCTCACGCCCCTCGTGCTCGAGCCAGTACCGCCGGCGCCGCCGCCGGGAGGCTTCCGCGGCACGAGGCGTTTCGGGGTGGGTCTGCTTGTTGTTGCGATCGCCGCTCAATACGAAAAAGCTAACGCGGCCGTTGGGCGCCGTCGAGCGCCGGGATTGGAGCCCGCGGAGCCTCGGCCGATTGGGGGTGGAAACGCGGTTTTGCGTGGCGTGGAGCCGAGGGCTCTCGGCGGCCAGCGGAAGGTACCCCTCGGGGTGGACGGGCTCCCGGTACCCGACGCTGCCGCGACGTCGGAGCTGCCTCCTGGCGTCGCGGCATCGCCGCGGAGTCAGGCCCACGCCGCTCGGCGCGGGCCCGCTCCGACGTTGGGTCACCCTATCAACGCTTGAATTCTCGCATGAAGTCGGCGAGCGCCTTGACCCACTCCAGCGAAACGGCGTTGTAGATCGAGGCGCGCATTCCGCCCACGGAGCGGTGCCCCTTGAGCCCGACCATTCCTCGCTTTTGGGCCTCGCTCAGGAACTCGGCCTCGAGCTCGGGCGTCTTCAGCGTGAAAACGACGTTCATCGTGGAGCGCGCGCTCTTCTCCACCGGCGAGACGTAGAAGTCGCTGCGCTCGTCGATGACGTCGTAAAGCAGCTTGGCCTTCTCGCGATTGACGCGCTCGATCGCCGCGAGGCCGCCGGCCTTCTTGAGCTCGTCGAGCACGTTCCGGAGCATGTACACACCGAACGTGGGTGGCGTGTTGTACAGCGAGTTGTTGTCGGCGTGAGTCCGATACTGCAGGATCGTCGGAATGTCGGAGCGGCCCGACGCGACGAGATCCTTGCGGACGATGACGACCGCGAGCCCGCTCGGCCCGAGGTTCTTCTGCGCGCCCGCGTAAATCAGGCCGAACTTCGAAACGTCGATCGGCCGCCACATGATGTCACTGGACATGTCCGCGACGAGCGGCACGTTGCCGACGTCCGGAAACTCGTGCCACTGCGTTCCGGCAATCGTGTTGTTGCTCGTGATGTGGACGTAGGCGGCGTTCGGGTCGAGATCGAGCTCCTTCTGCTCGGGAATGCGACCGAACTTCTTGTCCTTTTCGGTCGTCGCCGCGACGCGCACGGTACCGACGGTCTTCGCTTCCTTGTACGCCTTCTGCGACCAGGAGCCCGTGAGGATGTAATCGGCGCTCTTGCCCGCCGGAAGCAGGTTCATCGGAACCATCGCGAACTGCAGGCTCGCGCCGCCCTGGAGCAGCAGCACGTCGTAGTTGTCGGGAACGCCCATGAGCTCCCGCACGAGCGCGATCGCCTCGTTGTGCACCGCCTCGTACGCCTTCCCGCGATGGCTGTGTTCCATCACGCTCATGCCAGTGCCGTTCAGGTCGAGCAGCTCCTTTTGAGCGCGCTCGAGCGCAGCGAGCGGAAGGGCGGCGGGTCCAGGGTTGAAGTTGATTGCTCGGGCCATGATCCTCCGAAAACGGGTGACGAAAACGGACGCGAGAGCTAGCGTTTCTGCTGCACCGCGTCAAGCTCGCGGGCTCGTCAGGGCGCGCGTGCCGATGTCGCGACGGAATTGCATACCCTCGAAGCGCAGTCGAGCGACGGCTGCGTAGGCGCGCTCGTGGGCGACGTCCAGCGCGGAAGCCGAAGCGGTGACGCCGAGCACACGGCCGCCGGCGGTGAGCACCCGCCCACCCTCGAGGCGCGTGCCCGCGTGGTACACGCGCACGCCCGGAACGGCTTCTGCCTCCTCGAGGCCCGTGATCACGTCCCCGGTCCGCGGAGTGCCGGGATAGCCCGAGGCTGCGACGACCACGCAGAGCGCATGGCGGTTGGACGCGACCACGGCGTCCGGAGCGAGCGCACCGCGTGCCGCCCCGACGAGTGCCTCCGCGAAATCGCCGTCGAGCGTCTCCATGAGCACCTGGGTCTCCGGATCACCGAAGCGCACGTTGAACTCGAGCAACATCGGCTCGCCGGCGCTCGTGATCATGAGGCCCGCGAACAGCGTGCCCCGGAACGGCGTGCCCTCGGCGGCCATGCCGCGGAACGTCGGGCGAACGATGCGCTCTTCGATGACGCGGGCGAGCGCTTCCGTGACGAGCGGCGCCGGCGCGTACGTGCCCATGCCGCCGGTATTCGGTCCCGCGTCACCGTCGAAGATGCGCTTGTGATCTTGCGCCGCGGGCAACAGGACGTAGCGCTCGCCGTCGCAGATGGCGTGAATGCTCGCTTCCTGGCCCTCGATCCGCTCTTCGAGGACCACGGTGCGCCCGGCGTCGCCGAAGCTTTCCCCCGAGAGCATGGCGAGCGCCGCGCGTCGGGCGCTCTCGTGATCGGGCGCAACGAGCACGCCTTTGCCGGCGCACAAGCCGTCCGCCTTGACGACCGGAGGCGCCGAAAACGTCGCCAGCGCCGCGTCGAGCTCGGAAGGCTGCGACACCACGACGTGGCGCGCCGTGGGGATCCCGTGGCGTGTCGCGAATTCTTTCATGAACGCCTTCGAGCCCTCGAGGCGCGCAGCCGCGCGCGAAGGTCCGAATACGAGATGCCCCTCGGCGGCGAGCGCGTCGGCGAGCCCGTCACAGAGCGGCTGCTCGGGACCGATCACCACGAGATCCGGGCGTTCCGCACGCGCGACGTCGAGCGGGCTGCCGGAGGCGTTGCGGAGCACCTTCTCCGAAAGACTCGCCGGCGGGCGCGCGGTCCCCGCGTTGCCGGGGACCACGATCACCTCCCGGACCGAGGGCGACGCGAGCAAGCGCAGCGCGAGCGCGTGCTCACGACCGCCGGAGCCCAAGACGAGGATTTTTCTCGAAGCCATGCAGCAGAAGCGCCCGGGACGGCCGAGCGGCACGGAATCAGACACGGGGTCGACCGGCTGTCAACGCCCGCAGCGCGGCCTCCGGCGCCGGCCTGGGCCCAGCACGCGCACAGGGGCGCCACGACCGGGCCACCCGGGAGGCGCTCAGGGTGCGAGCAACGCGCCCCCGCGGCGCCTCGTCCTCCGAGACCGAATGGCCCGTCGCGGATTTGCGGCCGGTCCAGTAGACTGATGCCAGGTCATGAGGAACCCGGTCGTCCTCCACGTCGTACGACCGTATCCGGACGAAAACTCGTTTCTCGCCGCGGAAGCCTGGACGATCGACGTTCTGGGCATGGTGCTCATCGACCAGCGCGCGCTCGAGCCCGAGACACCCGTCGTTTTCGACGTGGCGCTCGCGAACGGCACCAAGGTCATCCGCGCAGAGGCGCGCGCCGAGCACGCGGTGCCCCCGAGCCCGGGGCGGCCGGGTGGCTTGCGCGTTCGTTTCCGTCGGTACGGGTCTCAAACCAAGGCCTTCATCGATCGCGCCGTGGCCTTCGAGCGCTCCGGCGAGCCACCGAGCAGCCGTCGCTTCGGCGGCGCTCCCGCAGCGGCGTCGGCCCTCGCCCCCGCCGCGACGCCGAGCGTGCGGCCCGTCTCGCGTCCGCCTCCGTTGCCGATCACGCGCTCGCAGCCGCCTCCCCTCCCCGTGCGCTCCGGGTCGCAGCGCCCACCGCCGTTGCCCGCTCGCGACGCGGCTGGGCCCTCCTCGCTGCCGCCATCCCCGCCGCCCATCGGCGAGCGCGCGCCCTCGGCTCGTCCCGCGCCGGCGCCCGCCCTCCCGAGCCCTCGCC
>QGUH01001098.1 GCA_003242355.1 Pseudomonadota bacterium | reverse complement strand
AGGTGGCGCTGTAGGAGCTTCACCGCGAACAAGCGTCGAAACCCGGACTCCGAGGTGAGACGGCACAGGTACACGCTGCCCATCCCGCCGCGGCCGATGCGGCACAAGACCCGGTAGCGACCGATGTAGAGCGCACCGGCCCGATCCGTGCCCTCGAGCTCCGGCACGTCCGGGTCGGATCGGTCGGGCAGAGCTCCGGTTTCCGAAGCCGGCGGCGGCGCGCTCGAGGGCCGCACGCCAGAAGGTTGCGCGCTGCTCTCGGACGTCTCGGGGATCGCGGCGGCGCCGCCCGGCAGCGGGAAGAGCGACGTTTTGACGGCGGGGCTCGAAAGCCACCCCTTGCCAATCGCCTCGACGAGCAGCGCCAACGCATCGACCGCGTCGATGTCGCTCTCGTCGATGATCTCCGCGTGCGTGCGCTTGCCATCGACCAGCTCCAGCAGCGCTCGTTGGCTGGCGTTCAGGCCATCCCCCGCCAGGGCTTCGCGACCCGCAGTGAGCAGGGTTGGAACCGCCGTGAGGGACGGGGCGAGCTCGCCGAGACGCTGCCACTGCGACAGGTCTTCGAGCAGGCGGTCGATGCTCGGCACGAGAGGCGCACGCGGCTCCGGTTGCGCCGGCAGCACCTCGTAGCGAGCCACCGACGACCCGAGCAATCGAAACAGGGCGCCGCGCCCACACAGCTCGTCCATCCGGGCGTCGATCACCGCGCCCCGTACGAAATCCACCTCCGCAACGCCGCCATCCGTTTCGAAGCGCACGGATGCCGTCGTCTCGTTGTTCTCCAGCGCGCGCAGCGCTTCCGCAACGCCGCCTTCCGAGACCTCACGGACCTCGGCAACTCGAAGTGCGCCAGACGCGCTCAACGTCGGCCTCCACGCTGACCTCCCCACCACGCCCAGCGCGGGGCTTGGCAGCGGGTACGGAACGCGAGCCGCAGGGCGAATGCAGGGAGCATGAGAGAATACGACAGAATAGAACGTACCCGTTCGCGGTGGCCTGTCAACGCACCCCGGCCGGCTGGCATTCTAGCCTCATTTCACGGGGCCCGCGCGCCGCCCGTGGGCGCCTTCCGGCCTGGGAAAAGGGGCCGTTACGGCGTTTCCGCGCTTTCGGGAGGCGGCGGTGAAGACGCGGGGCTGATGCTGGAAGTGGGAAGTCCCCCGTTTCCCGGCGCAGGGCCGACGGCCGAATCGCTCGTGCGAAACATTCTCGAGACAAGGCTCGGAAAGAGCACCGTCACGAGGACGGCCACCGCGGCCAGGACTGAAGCGACGACGACGGCCCACCGGACGGGCTTCGGCGTTTGCGGCTCGAGTGCAATCGTCCGCGACAGGTGATCGGGCTCCTCGTCCGCCGCGTGGCTGGAGGGCGGCATTTCCTCCACGTCCTGCGCCTTGGCGTCCACTCCCCCCGGAGGCTCCCCGACCTTGGCGTTGCCGAGCGCCGGCGCGGGCTTGCCTTGCGGTCGGTTCTGACGCGACGCTTCGAGCACCACGAGACGCCGGCGCGCGAGGTCGTGCCCGACGGATTCACGCACCCAAGCGGCGATCTCACTGGTGGGCGCCAGCAGATTCTCGCGGAGCGCGATCCGCCGGAGCTCCATCATCATCTCCTCGGCCGAGGAGAACCTCCGCTCCGGGTCCCGCTCGAGCGCGCGCATGCAGACGAAATCGAGGCTCGGTGGCGGGCGCAAGCCGACCGTGCTCGGCGGATCGATACGCCGCGAGCAAACCTGTTGCAGGATCTCGTCGACGCTCTGCCCGTCGAACAGCTTGGTACCGGTGAGCGCGTTGTAGAGCACGACGCCGATAGCGAACACGTCGGCACGGCAGTCGATGCGTCCCTGGGTAATCGCTTCGGGGGCAACGTAACTGGGCTTGCCGTGCGTGAACCGGTTGTTCCCGCGCATCCGAATGCCCTGGCGCGCGACACCGAAGTCCGTCAGTCGGCAAACCCCGTCGATGCCAACGAGCAAGTTTTCGGGTGAGACGTCGCAATGCACGATATCGAGGGGCACGCCATCGTCACCGACGAGCGTGTGCGCACAGTGCAGGCC
>QGUH01001097.1 GCA_003242355.1 Pseudomonadota bacterium | reverse complement strand
CGCCTCCGCACCGCTGGTACCACGCGCGCTACGGCGGCTGGGGCGCGTCCCGGCTCGACGAGACCACGCTCGAGGCCGTCGAGACGATCGAGCCGCCGCAGCCGTACCCCCGCGAGCTCGACACGCCGGTGTCCGGCACTCCCGGGATGATCGTGCGCTGGCAAGCCGACAGCGGGCGTGGTCCCGAGCCGGACGTGGTCTACATGCTGCGCTGGGAAACGCTCGAATCGAATCGCGACATGCCGCGGGACGTGATCCCGCCGCCCACGGAGCTCGAGCTCTACGCGCTGCGTCCTGCGCTCGCGAATCGGTGAGCGCCGCTCGAGCCGCGGCCGCGCGGTTCGGCCTGCGTCCGGCGCTCGCGAATCGGTGAGCGCTCCTCGGACCAACCGACGCGCGTCCGGCGCTCGCGAATCGGTGCGCGAATTCGGTGAGCGCTATTCGGACCACGGGCGCGCGGTTCGGCCCGGGTGGGACCACCGCGCTTCGAGACGCTCGTGCTCGCGCAGCGTTGCGCCATCGCCGAGGATGGAGCCCGCCCAGCGATAGACGTTGTGCTCGCTCACCTGGCGGCGCATCGCGCGCATCCGACACGCTTGCTCCTCGGGCGGCATCTTCAGCGCGACGGCCAGCGCGGTGCTCGCGGCGCGCAGGTCGTACGGGTTGACGATCAGCGCTTCGAGCAACTCGCGCGCGGCGCCCGTGAACTCGCTCAACACGAGCACGCCGCGTTCGTCGTCGCGTGCCGCGACGAACTCCTTGGCGACGAGGTTCATCCCGTCGTGCAAGCTGCTGACGTAACAGACGTCGGCTGCGCGCAGCGTGCGGTACACGATGGGCGGCTCGTGGTGAGCGCGCAAAAGCACGATCGCCGGCGAGCCGTGCGCGCGCCAGCGATCGTTGATACGGCGCGCGAGCTCTTCGACGCGCTCCCCGAGGTCGCGGTAGTACGCGATGCGCGTGCGGCTCGGCGCCGCCAGCTGCACGAACGTGAAGCGCCCGCGAAACTCGGGGTAACGCGAGAAGAGCTCGTCGACCGCGAGCAGCCGCTCTTCGATCCCCTTCGTGTAGTCGAGCCGATCGACCCCGACTCCCAGGAGTTGCTGCTCGGGCAGGCCGAGCTCCTCGAGGAGGGACTTGCGGCACGCTTCCGGTGACGGCAGCTCGTCGAGCCAGCGCACGGGCCACTCGATGGAGATCGGATACGGGCGCACGAGCGTGGAGCGACCGTGCTGGACCACGGCGTTCTCCTCGCGGTCGATGCGCGTCTCGACGTACACGTCCGCCGCGTCGAGGAAGTTGTTGCAGTGCTTGCGCGTGTGGAACCCGAGAATGCTCGAGCCGAGCAACCCTTCGAGGAGCTCGGTGCGCCACGGACAAATCCCGAAGCGCTCCGCGTTGGGCCAGGGAATGTGCCAGAAGGTGAGGATCGTCGCGTGCGGCAGCTCGGCGCGGATGAGCTTCGGCGCGAGCGCGAAGTGGTAGTCTTGCACGAGCACGATCGGGTCCTCGACCTCGACCTCGTCGATCACGGCGCGCGCGAAGCGGGCGTTGACGCGCCGGTACTCCTCCCAATCTTCCTCACGGAACACGGGGCGTCGGTGCGCGACGTGGCAGAGCGGCCAGAGCCCTTCGTTCGAGAAGCCGTAGTAGTACCGGCGCTCTTCGACCTCGCTCAACCACACGCGTTTGAGCACGTAGGATTCTTCTCCCGGGGGTACGCGCACGCGGTCGTGCGCGTCGACCGTGGCGCGATCGGCCGATCCGCCGCCGTGGGCGACCCACACGCCGGAGCAGGCGCGCATCACGGGCTCGAGCGCGGTGACGAGCCCGCTCGCGGGATGCACGACCTGCACGCCGCCCCGTTCGTCGCGCTCGTGAATGTACGGCTCGCGGTTCGCGACGACCACGACGCGCTCACCGGTGAGCTCGGCGTGGAGCAGCGCGCGCAGCCGCTCGGGCGTCCACACGCGCGACGCGATGGGCGGCTCGCGCACCGCGGGCGCAGAGCGCGCGGCCGTCGCCGCGTGACGCTCGGCGGTTTGCGCAGGGGCCGCGGG
>QGUH01001096.1 GCA_003242355.1 Pseudomonadota bacterium | reverse complement strand
GACATCCAGGGAACGGCGTTTCTCGTGCTCGGAGGCACCTTGTGCGTGAACCTGTTCGTCGCGATTTACGAGCGGCGCATGGGCGAGCGGCTCTCGAGCTCCTTTTTGATCAGTGACTCACAGCACACGCGTTCGGACGTGCTCGTGACGCTCGGGGTGATCGTCACCGCCGTGTTCGTGCGGCTCGGGTACCCACTGCTCGACGCCGTCGCGGCGCTCGCGATCGCGTTCTTCATCGCGAGCGCCGGCATCGGCGTGTTGCGCAGTAACTTGCGCTACCTCGCCGACGAACGGGCCATCGACACGAGCGTCATCGAGAAAATCGTGGTTGCGGTACCCGGAGTCGCGAGCACGCACAAGATCCGCACGCGCGGCGTGCCCGGGGCGATTCACGTGGATTTGCACATCCAGATTGCCCGCCACCTCGACGTCGTCGAAGCGCATCGCGTCACCCACTGGGTGATCGAATCGATCAAGCGAGAAGTGCCCGGAGTCACGGACGTGCTCGTGCACACCGAGCCCGCCGAGCCCGGGCAACCCTTCAATCCGCTGCCGTGATGCGCGGGGCAGCCGCGCGGCGCAAGCGATCGAGCACGGCGACGCCGATGCCGCGTTCCTTCGGCGGGACCACCAAGATCACGTCCGCGGCTTCGTCGAGCTCTCTCAGGCTCGCGTAGAGCGCGCGCGCGTAGGCCTCCGGTTCCGCTGGCGCGGGGATCAGCGCGCTCGCTCCCGGCACGTTCGCGATGCCCGGAGCGAATACCCCGACGCGTAGTCCGGCGCGCCCGAGCTCGCCGGCGCGGGCCGTGAGCTCCTCGGGCGTCGTGAGCACGAGCTTTGCGCGCGGCGCGTAGTGCGAGGGGAGCATTCCCGGGGCGCGCACGCCGGAAGCGCCCAGGCCGAGCGCGTCCTCGGCGAGCCCGAGCGCGGCGGCCACGGCTTCGTTCGGAATGCCACCCGGGCGCAGGATGCGCGGGGGATCGCTCGTTACGTCGACGATCGTGGACTCGAGGCCGACTTCCGCCGGGCCGCCCTCGAGCACCAGATCGACCCGCGCGCCGAGATCGCGCCGCACGTGCTCGGCCGTGGTCGGGCTCACCGCGCCGAAGCGGTTGGCCGAAGGAGCGGCGACTGGGCCCCCGAACGCGCGGAGCAGGGCCAGCGCCACGGGGTGCGCGGGCACGCGGATCGCCACCGTGGGCTGGCCTCCCGTCACTTCGCGCAGCACGCGGGCGCTCCGCTCGAGAACGAGCGTGAGCGGACCGGGCCAGAAGCGCTCGGCGAGCGCGGTGGCCGCGGGCGGCACGTCGCGCGCGAGATCGACGAGCGCTCCGGCGTCCGCGACGTGCACGATCAGCGGATGGCTCGCGGGGCGCCCCTTGGCTTCGAAGATGCGCCGGACGGCGTCGGGGTTCGTCGCGTCCGCCCCGAGCCCGTAGACGGTTTCGGTCGGAAAGGCGACGAGCCCGCCGCTCTTGAGCACGGACACCGCGCGCTCGATCTCCACGTACGAAAGATCCATCGCTCCTGTTTCCGGAGGCGCTCTATCACAGGTCCGGCCCTCGGGAAGGGTCGGGCGGTGCGGGGTCGCCCGGGCCGTCGTCGGCCAGCATGCGCAACGCGGGGGTGGTGAGGTCGTCGAGCTGCCCGGACCGGGCCGCCCACACGAACGCCGCCACCGCGCCGGCGGAGATGAGGAGGGTCAGGGGGAGTACGACGAACAGGATCGTCATGGCGCGTCGAAAGTCCTGGAGCGGAAGGCGTTGGTAACGACGGTGAGGGAGCTCAAGGGCATCGCCACGGCCGCGACGAGCGGGCTCAGCAGGCCGAGGATCGCGAGCGTCGCTCCGACGGCGTTGTACGCGAGGGAGAAGGCGATTCCCCGCCGGATGACGCGCATCGTTCTCTGCGAACCGACGACCGCGCGGAGCAGAGGATTGAGCCCGGGCTCCGTCGCGAAGACGTCCGCCGCGCCGAGACTGGCTTCCGCGCCGCCGTGAACGGAGAAGCCGACACTGGCCGCGACGAGCGCGCCGGCGTCGTTCACGCCGTCGCCGACCATGAC
>QGUH01001095.1 GCA_003242355.1 Pseudomonadota bacterium | reverse complement strand
TTTTTTTTAATAATCGGGGCGCCCCTGGAGCTTCACTCTACCCTTTTCGCGGGCGGCGCAGAGGTCACGAGGTTCCGGAATCCGGTCACCGCGATGCGGCGGAACGCGACGCGACGCGTGTCGAGGGCCGACGTCAAATCCGCATCGGCATCACGACGGCGACGTACGTCGTCGTGCCGCTCGCATTGGCCGGCTTGATCACCGCCGGGTCGAGCTCGCCGCTGATCCCGATCACGACCTCGTCGTCGTCGATCGCGGCGAGCACGTCGAGGAAGTAGCGCGCGTTGAAGCCGATGGTGACTTCCGATCCGTCGTAGTCGACGGCGACTTCGTCGAAGCCAGCGCCGCTGTCGGGGCTCTCGCTTTCGAAACGCATCTTCCCGGGCGAGAGCGTGAGCTTCACGCCGCCCGTGCGATCGCTCGCCGCGACGGAAACCGCCTTGAGCGCATCGGCGAGCTCTGCCCGGGGCGCACGCACCGCCCGCTCGCTGTGCTCGGGAATCACCTGTTGGTACGGCGGGAATTGCGCGTCCACGAGCTTCACCGAGAAGCGCAGTCCCGGCAAATCGAAGAACACGTTGGGTCCCCCCGGAACGATCTCGATCTCGCTGACGTCGCCGCCCTCGCCCTTGCCTTCGGTCGCTGCTTCGTCGCAGAGGCGCTTGAGCTCGAGAATGCCTTTTTGCGGGATGAGCAGGGTCGCCGACGCGTGTCGTCCTTCGACGACCGTTTCCATCTTGGAGAGGCGATGGCCGTCGGTCGTCACCATGCGCACGCGCTCGCCCTCCCACTCGAACAACGCGCTGTTGAGGTGCGCACGCGTGTCGTCGGTGGAGATCGAAAAGTACGTACCCGCGATGAGCTGACCGAGGCGACGCACGTCCATCGCGAGCGGAGTCGCGTTCGGATCCGGCTCCGGGAGCGTCGGAAACTCGGTTCCGGGAACGCCGTGCAGCGTGAAGCGGCGCGCGGAGCCGATCGCCCGAATCACCGTCGCGGCGCCTTCCTTGCTCGAGATCCCGATCTGGCCTTCCGGCATCATGCGCACGCGCTCGAGCAGGTCCCGCGCGCCGAGCGCAACACTGCCGGGACTCTCCACCTGCGCGGGCAACGTGCCGCTCACCGCGAGGTGAAGATCCGTGGCAGCGACACGCAGCCGACCCTGCCCCTCGACCTCCAAGAGCACGTTCCCGAGGACGGGCATCGTGCTCTTCTTGTCCGCGACACCCTGGCAGCGCGTGAGGATTTTCAGGAGGTCCTTCTTGCTGACGACGACGTGCATCGCGGCCACGTCTACCCCGGGTTACGGGGCGTGCGCCAGTCCGCTCGAAGGGCAGCTGGGTGAGACGCCTGGCCGTTCGCAAACCCGCCGCTAGGACGAACTGGAGCGCATCTTGGATCCGAAAATTGGGCCACCCGTCTCTGGATCCTTAGGATGGAAATTTGAGTATCTCGCCGCAGGCGTAGGGGCTGTGGATACTGGGGAATAGTCCGTAGTGTAGCGAAATTGCTGAAGAATCTAACCCACCACCTTGTGGGTGCTTTCTGCTCGGCAATTCCCGCAAACTCTGGACGGCGAAGCGAGTGGGGGTTCGTCCACGAGTCCGTGCCCGGCTGCTCCAGAGATCTTTCCAGAAGTTATCCACAGCTGTGGACGGACAATGTGGGAGATGACCCGCCACCGGATCCCGTTACCGGCAGACCCGGACCGAGGACGCCGGCGACACCTCGGAACGCTCGGTCGCTCTGCCTCGAAGACCGCCGGGTGCTGGGAACGGGGCCGACGACGCGTTCGAGGTCGGAGGCGTGGCAGCGGTCCTCCGCCAGGCTCGCTCGGAACGCGGCGAAAGGGCGTCACGCGCGCGTTTCGCGGGAGGGGGCGAGGGCCTCGGGGCCGAGCCGGACGAGGGCGTCGAGGAGCTGCTTTTTCGCGTCCGCATGGGCGCGCGGCCCGAGCTCGCCGGCGCGCCGTGCCGACTCGAGTTCCACGAGCTCCTGGAGCAGCAGCTCCCGCGCCTGGACGAGCTCCTCGCCAGGCCGGTCACGCCCTGGCGCATCGAAGCGCAG
>QGUH01001094.1 GCA_003242355.1 Pseudomonadota bacterium | reverse complement strand
GCCTTAGACAGGCCCTCGGGGCGCGTCGCCCCGGGGGCCTGTCTCCATGTACGGACAACTCGATTTCGCGCCGGAAATTCGACCGGCGCGCGATTGATATACGGTCAACCAGGCGAGTCTGATGTCGAGCAGCGCTACGAGAGGCGCTCCGCCTGGCGCGCGCGCTTCAGAAGGCCGCGCGGACCGTGGGCGAGTGGATCAAGCACTTTCTGTTCACGGCCGGCGCGAATGTCGTCTTCTGCCCGTGCTGCCATAACGCGGCACGGGGGCATCCATCAGAAGTAGGCACTCACCCTGCCCGGCGCTGGGCCGGAGCCTGGGCGGGACGGCCGTCGGGTGAGCGGTGCATGACGCGGCGCATCAGCTCGTCCCAGCGCCCTGCCTTCAGGTAGGAGCGCAGGTGGAGCATGCGCTCGGCGTTGGGGCCGCGCCAGAAGATCGAGGGACCCTTGAGGCGCAGGTTCACGACGCGGCGGATGGCGCTCTCGACCCCACCACTGCCGAGGGGGATCCCGCGCGCCTTGAAGTCGGCGTAGCGCATCAGCTCGCGGCGCTCGACGAAGTAGTTGAGCTCGGTGGCGAGCTTCTTGGCGTTGCGGCCGACGCAGAAGCCTCGCACCTCCTCGATGACGTCGTCGACCTTCCCGGCCTTGAGCTGGCGGCGCTGGCGGCGGACCCACTTCTTCCGCTGGACGTCGCTCCAGCCCGCGCGCAGGTCGGCGATCTCGGTCAAGTGCTCGACCGCGTGATAGAAGTCCGCGACCTTCACGAAGCGGCTCGGGTCGATCCCAAGGAAGCGCGCGAGCTCGTCGGCGCGGTCCCAGATCCAGCGAGCGCCGTCCGCGACGAGGACGAGCTCCTTGGCCTTGGCCGCGCCGCGCAGCTTGAGCTCGGCGGCCAGGATCCTAAACGCCGCGTCGGCGTCTTCGAGCGTGCCGTCGTAGAGGGGCATGGCCTTGCGCTTCTTCTGGCCCTCCTTGTCGATGAGGTAGGCGCTGACGAGCTTCGGTTCGCGCCAGGGGGTGCGGAAGCGCCGACGCCGGTTCTTGCCCTTGCGCCCGCACTTCCCACCCTCGCGCACCCGGAGCCGCCCGCCGTCGGCGCTGATGACGACGCGCTCGCCGACGAACTCCTCGGTGAACGTCTCGCCGCTCTCCGCTGCGGCCACCCGCGCGTCACGCTGGCGAACGGCCTCGCGGCCGACCTTCACGCTGATGGCGCGGACGGTCTCCTTGGTCATGTCGATCCCGCGCTCGGCCAGGGCTTGCTGGGCTTCGACGAAGCTCGCGGTCCTCACCGCCTGGCGCGCGACCTCGCTGGCGAGGGCAGGCGTCGTCCGGCACATGACGCCCAATGCCTCCAGCGCGGGGTAGCGCCCGCTCCCGCTCTCGCCCCGCCGACCGACGCCCCGGGTGGGGCCGGGTCGCCCGCGCAGATCCCGGCTCAGGTACGGAGTGGACAACGAGAGCACGACGCCGCCGAGGAACCGCACGAGCGTCGAGCGCACGCCTCGATGCCGCAGTCGACAAGTCGAGCGCGCCCGCTCGGCGGCGACCGCGTCCGCAACCCAGCCTTCGTCCTTGTGCAGCAGGCCGACGACCCCGGCCACGGCGTGGCTGCTCATGATCGAGAACAGCCGCAGGACGTCTTGCTCCAGCTCCAGGAACCCCTCGCGGGACGGCTGGTCCACGAAGGCCAGGAGGCGCTCCTCGACCTTCTTGCTGAGCAGCCCGAAGGCCGCCTTCACGAGCTCAGGGATCTGCGACCTTCGCTCAGGAACGAAGACCGGCGTGGCGATATGATCGGCGTCGAGCATTCCCGTGTACCTCGCGGTGGTTGGACCAAGCACCCAACAGCATCGCAGGCACGGGAACGCTCTTGTACAGCGGGCTATCCGGCGAGGTGGCTCACGCCGCGCTGCCTACTTTCGGCGGTTGCGCCCGACGCAACTTCATTTCGATCCCCCGCTCGGCCAGGGCTTCCTGGCCTTCGACAAAGCCCGCGGCCCTCCCCCCCTGGCGCGGGACTCCCCTGCGAGGGGCAGCGGCGTTCCGCACATGACCCCCAA
>QGUH01001093.1 GCA_003242355.1 Pseudomonadota bacterium | reverse complement strand
TCACGGGGAGCGCGGGCTTCTCGGAAGCAAGAGCGGCGGCATCCGGCGCAGCCTCGAAGGCGCTCACGGACTCGACGGCGCTCTCGAGAGGTGCCGTCGTCGCGTCGGGCTCGGGCGCGGCGGCGGGAAGAACGACGAACCGCGACTCCCTCGGAGCGAGACCCGCGGCGGGAAACGCCCCCCACTCCGCGTCGGTCGACAGGCACCGATAGAGCTCGGCAAGCACGATGGGACGCTCGTCGGCGTGGTTCACCGCGAGCCAATCGAGCGCCGAAACGAGCAGGCGCGGCAGCGTCGGGGTTGCCCCATCGAGATCCTCGCCCGGACGCACGCAGAGCAGCGCGGAGGTTGCGCGCGTGGGCTCGGTCAACGCTTTCAACCCGCGTTCGAGCACCTCGTCCAGGCTCTGCCCGGCGTCGACGACGGTGAACAGCTCGGCGATGACGCCCGTGCGCCGCGCGTAGCGCTCGAGCAAGCTCCGGAGGCGAACGAACGAGAAAGTTCCGAGTCGATCCCCGTCGAGCAGAAGCGCCGGGCCCCGCTCGCTCGAGAGCACTGCGTACCCGAAGAACGCGAACAAGACCTCTTCGATCGGCCCGGACTCGTCGAGGAGCACCTGCTCGACACGGTCGGCGAGGCCGCGCTCGGCAGCGAGCTCGATCACCTTCGAACCCGTCCCGTCCTGCTTCAGCCGCCGCGAGAGGAGCTCGACGTCGATCTCGGCAGAGGGCAGCGCAGCGAGCTGACCGTTCTTCTCGTACGCGGAACCGACGACGAACGCGATGCGCATGGAGTGTCGAATGACGGGGAACCATACAGAATCCCGCATGCGCTGCCCAGAGTCGGCCGCGGGGCGCCCTGCGGCGCGCCCGGGCGAGGTTCTTTCGCATTTTCGGTCGTTTGTGCGAAGGCGTGCGCGGCGCGTCGGACGCGGCCTTGGGCGACGGGCGCGGGCGTCGAATCCCGAGAGCCTGGAATCTTGGATGTATCCTGGCCGCATGTCGCTCGAACGCGTGCGCCTGCTCATCGAACGGTTCCGAGCGGGCCTCCAGTCGGCCAGGGACGGAAGCGGGAACGTGCTCTGGAGGCACGATCCGGCGCTCGGGCTCGAGCTGCTCGAGTCCATGCTGCTCGTCCGACACCTGGACCGCGCGGCGCACGAGCTGCGCGCGAGCGGGCATGGCCATTACACGATTTGTTCGGCGGGCCACGAGGCGAGCGTGGTCTTGGGCCGCCTCACGCGACCCGGCGATCCGAGCCTGATTCACTACCGCGACGGCGCGTTCTTCATCGAGCGCGCGCGCCAGGTACCCGAGCTCGACGCCGTTCGCGCGGTGGCGCTCTCGCTCGTGGCGAGCGCCGAAGATCCGGCGAGCGGCGGACGACACAAGGTATTCGGCAGCGCCCCGCTCGGCATCGTGCCGCAAACGAGCACGATCGCGTCGCACCTGCCACGCGCCGTCGGCCTCGCCTTCGCGCTCGAACGCAAGGAGCGCCTGGGTCTTTCACCCCCGACCGACGCGATCGTCGTCGCGGTCGTCGGCGATGCGGGCATGAACCACAGCACGGCGCTCGGCGCGCTGAACGCCACGAGCTGGGCCGTGCATCAGAGCCAAAAAATGCCGATTCTGTTCGTCTGCGAAGACAACGGCCTCGGCATCAGCGTGCGCACGCCGCCCGGGTGGATCGAGACGCGCACGCAGGCGCTCCCGCACGTGCGTCGGTTCTTCGCGCGCAGCATGGATCTGAGCGAGGCCTACGGCGTCGCCGAGGAGGCGGTTCGCTACTGCCGCACGACCCGGCGTCCCGCCCTCCTTCATCTCGAATGCGTGCGCTTGCTCGGGCACGCGGGCAGCGACGTGGATTCGGCGTACCGACCGCCGGCCGAAATCGAGGCGGCGCTCGCGGCCGACCCCGTGCTCGCGCACGCTCGGGCGCTGCTCGCGTCGGGGTGCGCGACGGCAACCGAGCTGCTCGCGCTCGACGCCCGCGCCGCGGGGGGCGGGGACGGGCCTTTATAACCATCCCCGACCCCACGGGACGGACCTGAACCCCGTTGCCGGCTTTTTT
>QGUH01001092.1 GCA_003242355.1 Pseudomonadota bacterium | reverse complement strand
GCTCCGACGAAGGGCGCCGCCCGCGCGGCGGCTTCGACGACCGCGGGATCGGCGTGCCGGAGCAATGCCCTGGCGGTTTCGCCGTCCGTGAGCGCTTTGCCGAACGCGCCGGCCGCTCGATCCGCGTGATGCTTCGAGGCGAGCAGGGCGTCGAACAGCTCGCGATCGCCCTCGAGCCCTTCGCCGAGCGCAATCCGGCGCAGGGCGCTCGCGCGCGCCGCGAACCGTCGCGTGCCGGGGTCACGGGCCCAGCGAGCGAGCTCGGCGTTCGCGCCCTTGCCGGGCGTCAGCGCGAGCGCTCGAGCGGCCAGATCTCGGCGAACGGGATCGCTTCCGAGCCGTCCGAGCGCGCGGATTCCGACGGCGCCGCCGCTTTGCGCAAGGGCGCTGACGACCGCTGGAAGCTCGCTCGGGGTCCCCGCCTCGAGTGCGCGCAACAGAGCCGCGCGAACGCGCGCACCGGGCACCTTTCGCGCGAGCTCCAGAGCAGGGCCGCGCGTGTCGGCGTGCTCGAGCAGCTGCGCCACCAGCGTGTCCGCAGAAGGATCGCCGGCCAGAGTCAGAATCTCGGCGGCGGCGAGGCTGAATCGGGACTTGGGTCGCGTGGCGAAGGGCTTGGCCAAATCCACGCCCTCGAAGCTGCCGAGCCGCGCCAGGGACAGCGCGGCCTCGAGGCGCAGCTCCGGCGTGCCCCGCCGCGCGACCTCCCGCAGCGTCGCGATCGCACGCGGGCCGCCGAGCGCCTCGAGCAGGCGTACCAGCTCGAGCGTCGGGGTGCCGTGGCTCCTCACGATCGTGTCGAGGTCGTTCGGCGGATACGCCGTCAGGGCGGCACGCGCTGCTTCCGCGACGCGGCCCGGTTGGCGCAAGGCGCGGGCGAGCGCCACCTCCGCGCTCCGTTCGCGGCTCGCGGCGAGCGCGAGGGCGGCGGTGTCGCGCAGCAAACCCTGCAAGGGATCGGAGCGCTCCGCGCTCGTTCCGATTCCCGTCATCACGCGCACGAGCCCATCGCGCACGCGCGGGTTCTTCACGTGCGGTGCCAGAGCGCGGACGGCGATGAGTCGTTCGCGCGGAGCCTGTGCGGCTCCGCTCGGCTCGAGCGCGGTTACCAAGAGGTCGAGCGCGCGGGGCGTTCCGAGCGCTCCCAGGCGCTCGAGAGCCCGCTCCCGCTTTTTCGGATCCGAGCTCCGGAGCGCGCGCTCCGCCGGCACCACGCCAAAGCGCTCGCGCAGCGAGGCGCGCTCCGTCTCCGACTCGTCGTCGGAGTAGGACGCCGCTTTCGCAGAGCCAGTCGCGGTGACGACCAGCCCGAGCGCGAAGGCGAGCCAGAAGGTGCGGTGCGGCATGGAAGAAGGGGTGCGGAGGGCGACGGGCGGACGACGCGCGAGCGCGGGGCGTCGATCCATCTACTTCGGAGAGCCCGGAGCGGGGTTTTCCGTCGCTTCCGGGCCGAGCACGAGGAAGCCGACGCCGTGTTGCACCGCGCCGGGGACTTTGCGCACCGCGCTCCACGCGATCGTCTCCGCCGCATCGTCCCGATAGGCGTGCCGTCGGAGCGCCGCGACCACCGAGAACGAGCGGTTCAACGCGATCTGCTCGGCCTCGGCATCGCCGCCCGGCGGGCGAACTCCGACCAGAATCACCAGATCCGGATTGCGGGCGAGCAGCGAGGCGACCGCGCGGATCACCGGCTCCGAGCGCGGATCGACCTCGTTGCCGACGAAGGTGAGGGGACGCGTGAGCACGAGCTCTCGCGTGCCGCGGCTCTCGTCCAAACGCGCGAGCGGTCGCGTGCCGCGCTTGTCGGGATCGGGGCAGCCATCCTCGTCGGTGACGCCATCGAAATCCTCGGGCTCCTTCGGACACTTGTCGGCGTCGCCGACGTACGTGTCGCCGTCTTCGTCCGGGCTCGGACATCCCGTGAGCGAGGGATCGGCGCGCGCAGGCCCGGGCTGCTCGGGGCACGCGTCTTCGTCCTCGGCCGGAATAAAAATCTGACGCGGCGGACGAATAGAGAGGGGAGGATTCCGGTGGGTGCCGCATCATACAACAAAAACAACAAACGAACAGA
>QGUH01000143.1 GCA_003242355.1 Pseudomonadota bacterium | reverse complement strand
GGGGTGAAGTTGCACCCACAATGGGCGGAGTCCGGTCGCCTCGGCGCGCGCTCGTTCCCCAACGCCAGCGCCTCGAAGGTCGCGGCCACGTCGAGAACGCCCACTCCGACTTGTTGCTCGGAGAAGACGACGCCGCCGAGGCGACGGGCGCCCGCTTGCAAGAGCGTGCGCACCGCCTCCTGCGTGAGCGTCGGATCGCGCTCGAACATGAGGGCGATGGTGCCCGTGACGAGCGGCGCGGCCATGGACGTGCCGCTCGCGATCGCATGAGAGGCGCTCACGAGGTAGCAGTCGGTGGACGGCGGGCAGTGCTCGTCGGGGGCGAACATGCCCGAGCCGAGCGTGCGCCGTGGATCGGCATGGTGCGACAGGGCGCCCACCACGTACGCGCCCGGCGCGACGAGATCGGGCTTGAGCGTGCCGAGAGCGCTCGGCCCGGCGGAGCTGAAAAACGCCGTCGTGTCCGCGATGGGCGGCGCGAGCGCGCCGTGCTCGGCGAGAGCAATCGTGTTGCCCTCGGCATCCGTCCAGTCGATGCGGTTCAGCGTCGCCCCAACGGCGATCAGCCGCGGATCGGATGCGGGCACCGTGATCGTGCCCTCCTTGAACGCAGCGGGGACGAGCACGCCCGGGCCGAGCGCCGGATCCAAGTCGCCCGAGCCTTGCACCCACACGGAGGCCGTCCCCTGCCCTTCGAACACGAGCGCGAAATCGGTCCCTGCATCGAAGCTCCCGCGCACGAGCACGACGGCAGAAGGCGCGCCGAGAGCCGGGTCGTCGCCAAAGCCTCCGGGAAGCGCGGTGTCGTTGAAAATCTCGCCCTCGAAATCGTCTTCGGCAAAACCCACGGCGCTTGCCGGCCGCGCCGTCGCGAGCCGCGCGCCCGCGCGCTCGAACGCGACGTCGAGCGCATCGCCCGGGCGCATCTCGATCCACACGTCGATTCCCCCCTGGGCGCGCCCGGGCCGCGGCGCGAACACGACCAGGGGCACGCGCACTGGTGCGCCGCGCGGCACGTGCACCTCGGTGTGAACCCCGAGCGGTCCCGGCACCTGCGCGGCGTCGTCGACGAGGAGGGCGGCGCTGTTGCCAGCGGCAACGACGAGCGCGCGGCCCGGCTGCTCGGGTCCGACGAAGCTCGCGAGCGCCCGTTCGAGCGCCGAGGTGCCGTCGTGCGCGCCGAAGTCGCTGCCGAGGCTCAAGTTGACGACCGCCGGACGCCCGAGCTCCGCCGCGCGCTCGAACACGAAGCGCACCGCGCGCACGATGTCTGCGTCCGTGATGCCGCCGCCCGAGCCGGTCACGCGCGCAACGACGAGCTCGGCTTCGGGCGCGACGCCCACGTACCGCGGCGTTTCCGTCGACGATCCGTCGCCGACCGCGAGCGACGCGACGTGCGTGCCGTGCCCGATCGTGTCGCGCGGCTCGTCCCCGACCACGTCGTTGGCGATCAGCGCGTCGATGTCCGCGGCCGAGTAGATGGCGCACTCCGCGCTCGTTGTGCACCCGAGCGCCGCTTCGAGCTCCGGGTGCTTCCCACGCGCTGGACGCGTGAAATCGACGAGCCAGAGCACGCGCGTCGAGCCGTCGGCGCGCCGGAGGTCGTCGTGCTGCACGTCGACGCCGCTGTCCACGATGCCGACGATGACGCCCGCACCAGTTCCGCCCGTGGCTGCGCGTACGTTCGACGCCGAAATCCAGGTGTCCGCGCGGTCGAGCAAGAGGCGTCGCGACGGCGCCCAGTCGAAACGCAATCCGGGATGCTCCGCGGCGACCGCGGCGAGCTCACCGGGAGCCGCTTCGATCGCGAAGAAGCCGTCCGCGAGCGGGATGGCGCCCCGCGGGGGCGCCGCGTCGAACGAGGCCCGCTCGACGATCAGCGACACCCGACCGTTCTCGCGGTTGCGGAGCGCGCGCGGGGCGTCGTCCGGACGCGGACAGCGCGGCCCGAGACACGCGCGCGTGGGAACGAGCCGCACTGGGTCGACCGCGGCGTTCGCCGCGGTCGCGAACGCCGTCGTCAGCGCGAACCCAACCAGGATGGCAACGCGCACGCCCCGGCTCACATCGGGGGAATCAGGTGCTTCTTCGGCGGACGCGCTTCGGACTTCGACTCGGCGAGCGCGAAGCGCCGCGCGATCTCGAGGCGCAACCCGTCGAAGGGCACGACGGCGTCCACCACGAGCTCCGCCGCGAGCTTTTCGAGGTCGATGTCGCGCCGGTACTCCTCGCGCAGCTCCGCGACGAGCTTGTCGCGCTCGGGGCCTTCGGGTGTCTCCTGAATGCGGTTGTAGAAGACGGCGTTGACGGCGGCCTGAGCCCCCATCACTGCAATCGAAGCCGTGGGCAGCGCGATGCACGCGTCCGGCTCGAACGCGGGGCCGCACATGGCGTACAGCCCCGCTCCGTAGGCTTTTCGCACGATCACGCTGAGCTTCGGCACGGTCGCTTCGCTCACGGCGGCAATCATCTTCGCGCCCGCGCGGATGATGCCCTGGCGCTCGACCTTGGTGCCGATCATGAATCCCGGAACGTCCGCCAGGAACAAGAGCGGGATGTTGAACGCGTCGCACAGCCACACGAACCGCGCGGCCTTGTCGGCGCTGTCCACGAACAGGATCCCGCCCAGGTGCTTGGGCTGATTGGCGACGATGCCGACGACGCGCCCGTCGATGCGCGCAAACCCCGTGATCACTTCCTTCGCGAAGCGTTCCTTCACCTCGAGGAAGCTGCCCTCGTCGATCACCGCCTCGATCACGTGCTTCATGTCGAAGGCCTTGTTCTCGTCGGCGACCACGACCTCCGAAAGCGGGCGCGCGTCCTTGCGCGGCGGGCGCGGCTCGGCGCGAGGCGGCCGCTCGGCGTGCGAGCCCGGCATGTACGTGAAGTACGCGCGCGCCCACGCGATCGCGGACGCCTCGTCCTTCGCGAGCACGTCGCCGCAGCCGGACACGGACGTGTGCATCTTGGCGCCGCCCATCTCCTCGAGCGTGACCTTCTCGCCGATCACCATCTCCGCCATGCGCGGCGAGCCGAGGTACATGCTCGCGTTGCCGTCGACCATCACGACCACGTCGCAAAATGCAGGGATGTACGCGCCTCCCGCCGCGGAGGGCCCGAACAAGAGGCAAATCTGCGGCACGCGACCGCTCAACGCGACCTGGTTGTAGAAGATGCGCCCGGCGCCGCGGCGGCCCGGAAACATCTCGAGTTGATCGGTGATGCGCGCGCCGGCCGAGTCGACCAGGTAAAACAGCGGGCAGCCCAGGCGCGCGGCGTTCTCTTGCACGCGCAGGATCTTCTCCACGGTGAGGCGCCCCCAAGAGCCGGCCTTGACCGTCGAGTCGTTGGCCATGATCGCCACCGCGCGACCGTCGATGCGCGCGAGCCCCGTCACGACCCCGTCGGCGGGCAGCTCTTCTTTTCCTGCGTTCGCGAGCAACCCGTCTTCGACGAACGAGTCGGGATCGACGAGGAGGCGAATGCGTTCGCGGGCGAACAGCTTCCCCTGTTCGGCGTTCTTCCGATGGTACTTGTCGGCGCCGCCCTTCAGCACGCGCTCGGTGAGCGCCTTGAGCTTCGGCTCATCCATGTCCCCGTACGGTAACGACAAATGCGCCGGCGCGGCACCGATCAGTTCGACGCGACGTCGTAGGGCGTCGCGGGGCTTCTTACCTTCCGCCCACCCGCCCCCACCGGAGTCCTCCTCGAGGGGCTCGCCGCCCCTCGAGCTCCCCCACGCGCCTCGCTTCGCTCCTCGCGGGCTCGCTTTGCTCGCGGGAGCCGACGTCCTATCGCGCCGGATTGCTTGCGGCCCGTCACTATCCCTCGGCCAAGAGGCGCTCGACCAAGGTTTCGATGGCGCGGAGACGTGCGGCGGAGAAGCCGACCATGACGTCGCGGACGACACCGCGGCGATCGATCACGAAGAGCGTGGGGAGCGAGTAGGCGCGGTAGGCACGTTGTGTGGCGCCGGTCTCGTCGGAGAACACGGCGTAGCTCATGCCATTGCGACGAGCGGCGTCCGCGGCGGTGATCACCGGGTCCGACGTGACGCCGAGGACCGTCATGCCGCGCGCCCCGTAGCGATCACTCCACTCGCTGAGCACGGGCGCGAGAATGCGGCACGGCAGACACCACTCCGCCCAAAACTCGACGATGACGACCTTTCCGCGAAGCGCCGTCAGCGTGGGCGGGATACTCCCCTGAACGGTGGTGAGCGCCGTGAGGCCCGGCGCTTCTGCATCGACGAAGCGCTTTTGCATCATGGCCTCGTCGCTCGGCAGCGCCTCCAGCGTCGCGGACGCCAGGCGGGTGTTCCCGTCGCGCAGAAAAACGATGCCGACGCGATCGCCGGCGGCGCGGTTCACGACCAACGAAACGAGGTCCGCCGGGCGATCTGCCCGCTCGCCGTCGAGGCTCAAGATGACGTCGCCCGGGGCGAGCCCCGCGCGCTGAGCCGGCGAGTCGGGAACGACGCCGCGCACGAGAACGCCGGGCTCGCCCGACGGTCGAAGCGCGAGCTCGACACCGAGCCATCCAGGCTCTGCCGTGGGCTGGGCGCCGTCGCCCGACGCGCTGCCATCCGGCGCCACTGGGCCCGACACCTCGCCACCCTCCGGAAGCGGCCTCGCTGGATCGACCGAGCCGTCCAAGGGGCGCACCGGCGGTGACGGCCGGGCACAGCCACCGAGCACGAGAAGGAGCGCGAAAGCCCTTCCAACGAGGCGGCGCACTCAAACGTGGTACCATGCGCGCCTGGCCTTCGCACTTCGCGTCCTCCTTTCGGCCGTGGCTGCCTGCGCGCTCGCGGCGGGCTGCTCCGCTTCCCGGGGCCCCGCACCTGCGCCACCCCCACCACCACCGGCGCCGAAGGCCCCGCCAGTACCGTGGTTTTCCGAGGTCGGAACCTGGCACGCGGCGAGTCCTGCGCCGATTCGCTCCCAGCACCTCGGCCGCCCCCACAACGCGGAGGTGCGTCTGAGCCCCGCCGCGCACGCCGTTTACCTGGGCCTCGTCGCGGACGCGGATTTCCCAGTGGGCAGCGTGATTTTGGAGGTGTTGCGCGAGGAGGGCACGAACCTCCCCGGTCCGGTGTTGGCTCTCGAACGCACCGAGGCCGACTGGGTGTACCAGGTCCTCGACACCGAAGGGCGCCCGGATCCGGCCCACGCCGCGAGCCTCGAGCTGTGTCCGCGCTGTCACGCAGCCGCCCCCGCAGCGCCGATCTTCGGGTTGCCCCGCTCGACTCCACCTGCCGCAGACTCCGCCAGCGCACCCTCCCCCTCGGGCGCTGTGGGCGTGGACGGCCCAGCCTCGCGTAGCGCGCCCGCGCCGAGCGCGGTCGGCGCCCCGGGATCGGCCGGCGCTCCCTGATCGAATTGCCGGATCGGTCGCGGGAATCGCCCGGCCGCTCGCCGCGTTGCACTCCATGACGAGCGCGCTCCCGACGAGCCCCGCCCGTTTCCGGATCGGGCCCCGTTTGCGCGCGAATCCGAGCTGGGATTTCGGGCCCCCCGGTTGGGGAGGGTGAAATCCAGGCTCAAGAAGCGCCAAAGCCCGGCAGTGCCGGGCCTTGGAGGAACCTTGCTGAGTATTGAAAGGAGGAAGCGTTAAGGAAGCCCGGAACGGGGCCCGAAGGAGAAAAAAGAGAGGCAGGGTAAGGCGGAAGCGAAGCAGAAGCGGGTAAGAAAGCCGGATACGTTAAGGAAGCGAGTCGGGCGAAGCTAAGAAGGCAAAGGCGCGCCGGTTCGCGCGGTCTAAGCGATAATCGTCAGGTCTGCGTTAAGCGGCCCGGCTCATCGCCGTGGCGCCCCACTTGAAGCACGCCGCGTGCCACTCCCGCAGGCAAAGCACAAACCCTCGATTTCTCAGGAGAATCGAGCAGCACCCCGCGCCCTGAGCGCTCCCGCGCTGGCGAGTGCCTGGCTCCCGTGTCGCGGTCAGGCACGGATAGCGAAAACTTTTCATATCTCGTCCCCCTAACGTCCCCGGTGCACCCCAGCGCGGCGCACGCCACTTTCCCCGCCCCCGACGCACCGCTGCCGGAAGCCCGAAGCGGCCCCCCCGCCCTACCAGGCTCTGCCTTGCGGCCGCCACCGGACACCCGCCCCTCACTCGGGCAGCCCCGTCGTCCTCCGCCGCGAGGCCCCGGTGACGGAAGTCGCGGGCTCCAGACCTCGCGAACCTCCGCCCCCGCCTCACCGCGCGCGGCGGGTCAGCGGGTTTCCGATAGCGGCCGAGCCGCGCGAACCGCGTGATCGGTCAGCGCGCTTCCGACGACACCGAGTTGCGCAGACCGCTCAACAGGTCGATGGGCAGGGGGAAGAGGATGGTCGTGCTCCGTTCGGTGCCGATCTCGACCAGGGTCTGCATGTAGCGGAGCTGCATCGCGTTCGGCGCCTTGGCGAGCATGAGCGCCGCCTCCTGGAGCTTCTGCGCGGACTGCAGCTCGCCGTCGGCCGCGATGATCTTGGCGCGGCGTTCGCGCTCGGCTTCCGCCTGGCGCGCCATCGCGCGCCGCATGTTTTCCGGCAGCTCGATGTCTTTGATCTCGACGGCCGAAACCTTGACGCCCCACGCGTCCGTGGCCTCGTCGATGATGTGCTGCAACGACGACCCGATCTTTTCGCGCTCCGCGAGGATCTCGTCGAGATCGTGCTGCCCCAGGATGTTGCGCAGCGTGGTCTGCGCGAAGAGCGACGTGGCCACGTAGTGATTGGCGATCTTGAGGACCGCGTCGATCGGGTTCATCACGTTGAAGTAGATGACGGCGTTCACCTTGATGGTGACGTTGTCCTTGGTGATCACCTCCTGCGCGGGCACGTCGTGGGTCACCGTGCGCAGGTCGACCTTGACCATGCGATCGATGAAGGGCACGAGCAGGCGGAGCCCTGGTCCCTTCAAGTTGTCCGCAGAAACGCGGCCGAGGCGAAACACGACGCCGCGCTCGTACTCGTTGACGACGCGAATCGACTTCGCCACGACGAGGACGACGAGAAAAAGCATCAAACCAAAAGAGCCAAACAATGCTTCCATGGAGTTACCTCGGTCTGTGTGGGGGGCCTGGGCGCCCGAGCGTCATTCCTGCTTCTTTCGGACAACGAGCCGCATCGGTTTCGTCTCGACGCGCAACACTTCGATCGGATCGCCCGGGTGAATCTCCGGGTCGTCCGTGACGGCCTGCCAGCGCGCCCCCTCGACCATCACCTGGCCGGACGCACTGCCGGTGCTCTGCCCGAAGGTCGAACGCGCGGTCCCCGCGGCGCCGATCAGCCCCTCGACTCCCGTGCGCACCGGCGCAGCGAGCGCGCGCCGGGTGATCCGAGCGAGTAGCGCCATCGTGAGGGCGAAGGCCACGACGACCGGAACGAATACCTGAAGCCGCACGCTCTGCGCGGCGCCGAAATACTCGCTCGGATCGACGAGAAGCGCCGCCCCGAGCAAAATCCCGACGAGCCCCGCGCCCCCCAGAATCCCGTGGGTCGGCAGCTTCGCCTCGAGCACGATGGCGATGAGGCCGATGACGAAGAGGACGACGGCCGACGTTTCGATCGGCAAGACGGAGCTGCCCAACAGGCCGAGCACGAGCAGCGCGGCGACGAGCACGCCGCCCGCGCCGATGCCGGAGGTCGAGAGCTCGTAGATGATCGCGAGCGTGCCGAGCGAGATGAACAGGGAGGTGAG
>QGUH01001091.1 GCA_003242355.1 Pseudomonadota bacterium | reverse complement strand
GGTGGTTGTCCGGGCTACCGGGGGGAGGGGTCGCCCGCGCGCGCGGGCCCGGGGCCCCCCGGCGGCCCCCGGGGGGGGTCCCCCCCCGGGCGCTGGCCACGGCCCGGGGCGGATTCGCGCTGCTCGCCGGGATGCACGATGGTGATGGCTACGCCGAGGTGCGCCCTGCGCTCGTGATCGCGCCCTCGCTGTCGTTCGAGCCGTACGTGGGCGTCGCGCTCCTGCCGGAGAGCCGGCGCCTCATCTACGGGGCCGCGACCGCCCTGAATTTCGCTCCCGATTGGGCGATCGCGCCGTTCGTCGCGCTCGGCATCGGCGGCGTGCTCGAGCAACCCAAGGACGAGTTCGTGATGGAGGAGCGCAAGTGGTTCCACGCGCGGGCGGGCGGAGGCCTCTTGGTGTCGCTCCGCTTGCGCTTGCTCTTCCGGCTCGAGGCGTCGCACCTCGTGTTGTTCACCGAAGACGACTACCGGAGCACCCAGGTGTATCTGGGCGGGCTCGGCACTTACTTTTAGGCGTCGTGGGGAGATGAGGAGACATCGAATGCGATCCGCTGGTTCGTTCGTGCCGTCGAAGGGCTGGTTCGTCGCGTGCGCGCGCACCTTCGTCGTCGTGGTGCTCGCGGCGGCGGCGTTCGGCTGCGCGACCGTTCGCCCCGAGCAGCGCGCCATCCTCGCCGATCCCGTGATGCAGTTCCCCGCCGACGAGCGCGACGAACGCGCGCGGGCGCAGGTGCTCGAATACCGCGAAGGAGCGCGGGGAGGCAGCGCGATTCGGGGCGGCGGCTGCGGGTGCAACTGAGCGCTTTCGGGACCATGGTCGCCTCGTCCTCGCCTCGCGTGCGCGCCGTGCGCCTCGTGGCCGCAGTCAGCGGCCTTGCGCTGTCGCAGACCGACCCTGCCGTCGCCCAGGTGGTCGACGTCGATCTCGGAGCGAGCGGGTACATCGAGCCGAGCGGAAGCAGCGCGCTCCGGGTGATCAATCCGTCGGTGTCGATCACCGGGCGACCCACGGAAGCCGTTGGGGTGCACGCGCGCTACGAGGCGGACATCGTGTCCGGCGCGACCGAGACGGTGAAGGCCGGCCGGCTCTCGGGCGTGGACGTCGTTTCTTCGGCGACGTCGTTCCAGGACACACGCCACGTCGCCAGCGGCGGCGTGAGCATCACGCGCGAGGACACCGAGCTTGCCGCGAGCTACTCGTACGGTACGGAGAACGATTACCGATCGCATTCGATCCTGGTCTCTGCCGGCACCACGTTCTTCCAGAAGAACACCGAGCTCGTGCTCTCGTATGCGCGGAGCTTCGACACGGTGTGCACGTCCCGGTTTCCCGACACGCTCGCGCCGACGGCGCGGCTACCGCTCGACAGCTCGCGGGGCTGTTTCACCAGCGAACGGGCGACGCGGGACGTGAGCCTCGACGAGTTCCAGATCGGGTGGACTCAGGCATTGACGCCCGTGTTGGTGACGCAGCTCTCGCTGAGCGGCGCCGTGCAGCACGGATTCTTGGCGAACCCGTACCGCTCCGTCGTGATCAGCCCGTCGGGCGATCGCGCCCTCGAGTACCACCCGGACGATCGCCTGCGCGGCGCGGCCGCACTGCGTGCGCGCCTGTACGTGCGGAGCATCGAGACCGCGTTCGGCGCGGGTGTGCGCCTGTACCGCGACACCTGGGACGTCTTCGGCGCGAGCTACGAGGTGACGGCCGAGCGCTACCTGTTCCCCGCGCTGCGCGTGGCGATGCGCGGCCGCTACTCGCACCAGACGGGCGCGCTCTTTTACAGCGACGACTACACCGGCGGCGAGCCGCTCGACGGGGTTCGCGGACAATACTTCACCGGAGACCGCGAGCTCTCCCCGCTCTCCAACTGGCTCTTCGGCGGTCGTCTGCTGTTCGCGCACGAGGCGCCCGCGGGCGAGCGCATCGCCGGCATCTTGCAGCGGGCGTCCGCGACGCTCGCCGTCGACGTCGTGAGCACGAATCTCGAGCGCTTCACCTGGGGTGGCGTGACTCCCGACGATACCTTCGGCCTGCTCGGAACCCTCGGCATCAAGGCCGAGTTCTGAGGCCAACG
>QGUH01001090.1 GCA_003242355.1 Pseudomonadota bacterium | reverse complement strand
GGGCAGTGTTGCTGGGTCCGCCGCGGCGGCGGCTGTTTAGGGGGGGGTGGGGGGGCCCGGGCCCGCGACCGGACAAATCCTCATTCGGGTCCGTTGCTGCGGGGTCTGGCGGACGGATTTGCCCGTGCTCGACGGCGAGCTCAGCGAGCCGAAGCTTCCTTTGGTGCTCGGCCATCAGATCGTCGGCACGGTCACGGCGCTCGGCAGCGAGGTCGAGGGGCTCGTCGAGGGGCAGCGCGTGGGCGTGCCCTGGCTCGGCCGAGCCTGCGGCGAGTGCGCCTTCTGCCGCAGGGGCTCGGAGAACCTCTGCGAGCGCGCCGTCTTCACGGGGTATCAAATCGACGGCGGCTATGCGGAGTACGCCGTCGCGCACGCACGCTTCGCGTTTCCGCTGCCCGGGTCGTTCTCCGACTTGCAGGTCGCGCCGCTCTTGTGCGCGGGGCTCATCGGGCACCGGGCGCTCGGCATGGCCGGCGATGCCGAGCACCTCGGCCTGTACGGCTTCGGGTCCTCGGCGCACATCGTGGCTCAGGTTGCCCGGTATCAGGGGCGCAAGGTGTATGCCTTCACGCGTCCGGGAGACGAGCGGGCTCAGGCCTTCGCTCGCGAGCTCGGCGCGGCGTGGGCGGGCGGCTCCGACGTGCTCCCGCCCGTTTCGCTCGATGCGGCGATTCTGTTCGCGCCCGCCGGCACCCTCGTGCCGCGCGCGCTGCGGGCCGTGCGCCCCGGCGGCACCGTCGTGTGCGCCGGGATCCACATGAGCGACATTCCCTCGTTTCCTTACGAGCTGCTGTGGGGCGAGCGCACCTTGCGGTCGGTCGCGAATCTCACGCGGCGCGATGGGCTCGAGTTCCTCGAGCTCGCTCCGCGCGTGCCCGTGCGCACCGAGGTGCACGCGTACCCGATGGAGCAGGCGAATCGCGCGCTCGAAGACTTGCGCCTGGGCCGCTTCAGCGGCTCGGCGGTGCTCACGCTGAGCTGATCTCGAGCAGCGCGCTCACGCGTTCGAGCACGCCGTCCGGAATGCCGTGCCCGCCCGCGAAGGGGCAGAACGTCACGGCGAGTCCGGCCGCGACGAACAGATCGCGCAGCGCCTCGGCGTTGGCGTACGGCAGAATCGGATCGGCGCGGCCGTGGCTTTGCACGACGGGCAATCCGCGCCGTCGCGGGGCCGCTTCGGACCAGACGCGCCGGCACATCAGCGTGCCGCTGAAGACGACGAGCCCCGCGAACGGCCGCGCGCTGCGCAGCACGAAGTCGGTGGCGAGCATGGCGCCTTGTGAGAAGCCGCCGAGCACGATGCGCTCGGGAGCCACCGAGAGCTCGCGCTCGACGGCGTCGAGCAGCGCCGCAACGTGCTGGCGCGCCGCGTCGAGCCCGGGCGGCTCGTACGCTTGGAGCTGCTCGATCCGTCCGCTCACGACGATCGACGTGAGCTCGACCATGTCGAGCGGCCACCAAGCGCGCGGGGCGAACGCGGGTGGGGTGCTCGGGTCGAGCACGATCGGGGCTTTCGGAAACACGAAGCGCACCGAGCGCGGCGCCACGAGGGCGCGGTGAAGCGGGACGAGATCGTCCCCAGGCGCGCCGTAGCCATGCAAGAGGACGACGACCGGTCCGGTGCCGCCGCCTTCGCGATCCGTGCCTCCCGCGACGACCGTGTCGAGACCACCGAGATTGAGGGTTCGCATGCCGAAGTGGTCGAGGGAGTACCACGGGGTGGGCGGCGCGGCATTTGACGGCGTTGCTCGCCCATGGTTGCCTTCCGACGATGGAGCTGAAGGAGCTCGTCGCCGAACTGCTCTCTGAGGTCGGAAAAATCGCGAAGACCGACTCGGTCGTCGGTGGCGTGCGCGAGGCGGGAACGGCGAAGGTGCTACCACTCAGCCGCATTCGCATCGGGTTCGGGACGGCCGTCGCAGAGGCCGGCGGCAAGTCGAGTACGGCGGGCGACGCGGGCGGGGGGGGGGGGGGGGGCGGGGGGGGGGGGGGGGGGGGGCGCCGCGCCCGTGCCGCGCACCGCGGGGGGGGGGGTGCTTCCCCTCTGTCGGCCGCCGGGGCGCACGGGGGGTGGGGGG
>QGUH01001089.1 GCA_003242355.1 Pseudomonadota bacterium | reverse complement strand
CCCCCCCGCCGCCAGGGCCGGGCGTGCGCCCCCCGCCGCCGCCGCTGGGCCCGCCACGCACGGTCCCACCCCACCCGGTCGCGGCGCACAAGCCGGGCACGCTCTCCATCCACTACCAAGGCGAGGTCTTCCCGGTGACCAAGGACCGGTTCATCATCGGCCGCGGGCGGCAGACCAGCGATCTGACGATCAAGGATCCGAACGTCTCGCGCCAACACGCGATGATCGAGTTCTCGAACGGCACCTATTACATCGTGGACATGGGCTCCACGAACGGCGTCGAGTACAACGGTCAACGCGTACAGCGCCGCGCGATCAACGAAGGCGACGTCTTCCGCGTCTGCGATCACGAGCTCCGCTTCTCGTTCCACTGACGAGCGCAACGCGGCGCAAAGCACACTGTGACCGCATCGCGTCACAGTGGTCGGCCGTGAACGGCGCGTTGCCGCGAAGCACTCGTCGGCGGTGGGCCGCGGGTCGCTCCCGCTATCCTTGAGCAGCGGTGTAGACGCCGCCTGCCGCTTCTCGACCTCCCGAGAGCCAAAATCGAGGTCCCGGTTGCCGCCTTTCTGCTCCCCCGAGGCCGACGTAGCGGCAATCACCCACCGCAAAAGCCGCAATCGAGCTCCTCTCGAATCCATCGCCCCCTCGAATGGAGCCAACCTTGCCGCTTCTTCGAGCGTCCTCCCCTCGCAATGGAGGCAATCTTGCCGCTATTCCGAGCCCACACCTCCGGAATGGAGCCACTTGCGGCTCGCGCGGGGATGCTCACTCAGCCGCCTCCGGCGCCCGCCCAATGAGCGGAAGAGGCGGGAGCTCAGCCTCGGCCACTTCGCCGGCGTGTGCTCCGCGGCTCCTTGGTCCGTTCTGCGGCGCGAGGGTGTCAGGGGTGAGTCGCGGGAACGGCGCGTTGCTTCGCTGTATGAGACGGCGAAACGGGCTCCACCCCGAACCGAACGCCTCTTTCGTCGCCACTCACCAAGCCGTCAGTTCTCGCGAGCGAAGCGAGTCGCGTCGGGGAGCACGAGGGGCGGTGAGCCCCTCGAGGAGGATTCCGGTGGGGGCGGGCGGGACAGAACTAGTCCCGCGCCGTCCCATGCCGTCTGATCTTCATTGAGCCGTCACTTACCCGCGAGCGGAAGCGAGCGCGCGACGAGCGAAGCGAGTCGCGTCGGGGAGCACGAGGGGCGGTGAGCCCTTCGAGGAGGATTCCGGTGGGGGCGGGCGGGACATCAGAACCCGAGCCCCTCGAGGAGGATTCCGGTGGGGGCGGGCGGGGCGACGAACATTCCTGCGCCGTCTGCCCCCATACTTTCGGGATCAGAGCAGGAACGACACGCCCACCGAGAACGTGGGATAGCCCACGCGCAGGGTGAGCGTTGCGCTGTCGGAGAAGTGAAAGCGACCACCGGCCGAGAACAGGAACGGGTCGACGACGATTTCGTCATCGGCCTCTTCGGCGAGCTCGAGACGCAGGCCGAGGCCCGGCTCGCCGAATACCGACCAATTACGGCTGAGCCAGAAGTTCCACTGCATGACGACGGGCAGCCACACGTTGGTCACGGAGAAGTCGTCGTCGAACGCGACGCACACGTCGACCGGGTCTCGGCGCGTGCAGCGCAGCCGGCCGCGACCGTAGCGCACGATGTCGACGCCGAAGCCGATGCCGACGGTGTTGTTGATGCTCGGGATGAAGCCGTTGTCCACGAGCTCGACGGTGCCCCGGAAGCCAACTCCGAAGCCGTCGCCGTGGGCGGCGCCGGGGGGATCGATGAAGCCGAGCAGCACGCGCGGCTCGAGCTCGAAAGCGTAGTGCGGGTGTGCGCCCGGGCGCTTGATGACGACCGTGTCGGCCGGGGACGGGCGGGAGACGGCGAGCACCGCGAGGAAGGCGGCCGAAACCCACGAGCGGCGAGGGGACATGTCGGTCGGAATGCGCCAAGCCACCGCTCCTTGTCAAAACTCCGGGGTTCGGGGGGAGGCGCCATGCCGTCGCGCGCCGGCCGAAAGCTCGAGCGGGCCGCGTTCGGCTATTGCCCGTGCCCGGCCACGCTGCTACCACCCCGAGCGCGTTCACGT
>QGUH01001088.1 GCA_003242355.1 Pseudomonadota bacterium | reverse complement strand
GCGCCGCGCTTCGCGCGGCGCTCCGCGACGGGCTCCAGTGCCGCCCGGCTAATGGTCGGCAGTGCGGGAGCTCAACCTCGGCCGCTTCGCCGGCGGGTGCTCCGCGGCTCCTTGGGCCGTTCTCGGCACGAAGGGGCCAGGAGTGAGTCAATGGGACGGCTCGTTGCTTCGTTGTGCGAGGCGAACCCAAAGCGGGCCCATGCCCGAAACGAACGCCCCTAGGAAACGAGTTCCGCGACGCGTTAGAGCGACTCGAGATACGCGACGAGATCGTCGAGCTCTGCTGGCGAGAGCGAGGCTACGGTTCCGTGCGCCTCGCCGCCGCCGCACGCGGGATCGAAGCGGTCGCGAAGCGTTTTGGCGCAGCCGTCGTGAAGGAACGGTGCGCGGTGCGCAATGCCGACGAGCGAGGGGACTTGGAGCGCCTTGCCCGTGCCGACGGCCACGGATTGGTTGTTCGTGAGCCACTTGCCGGAGTGACAGGTCGCACAACCCGTTTCGGTCGACTCGAACAGCGCCCTGCCGCGTTGCACGGCTGCATCGTCCGCCCGGCGCAACGGAGCGGGGGTCGGAATGGAAAAGAGCCAAGACTCGAGGCTCGCGAGGCGCTCGGGGCTCTGATGCACGCCGCCCATGCGCCCCACGAACACGGCGCTCATGATGTCGGAAAGGCCAGGGAGGTCGCCGTCCCAGTGATACGGCGCGGTGTGCTCGATCGCCGCGTTGAGCGCCTGCGTGCGCCGGGGACCGATTTGGGAGAACTGCCAGACATGGCCGTCCTCTCCGCCCTCGGGATGACAGCTGGCGCACGCGATGCCGGCGCCCGAATCGCGATGGAACAGGTCGAACCCCGTGTCGGAGGAGCCGAAGGCGTCCAGCGGGATCGTGCGCGTCGTCCGGGTGAGGGGACCCGCGACGTCGTCGAGGACCAAGAGCGTCGCCGGATCTCGGAGCTGAACGACGACCTGCTTGGGCGACTTCGGGTTGCTGGCGATCGCCACGGCGGGCTGCAGCGTCGGAAGGAACGTGCTCCCCACCATGCAACCCGGATCCGTCATGCCTTCACCGTCGACGTTCACGGATGGGCTCGATGCGGCCGTGAGCTGCAGAACACTCAGGGTTTGGCTGAAAGCGGGGGCTGCGACACCGCCTGCCGAGCTGCCGGAAGCGGTCTCGGTCACCACGAAGGGGCGGGGAGCGCCCGGATCGGACGGCCCTGCGTGGGCAACGACGAGATAGCCGTCAGGCAGCAGCGCGGCGTCCACCGGCAACGGTGCGCCGGAGAACGTGACATCCGTCATGGTGCCATCCGGGTGAACCACCGTGACCGCGTTCTGCACGATGCTGTTGCAAGGGGTCAGCGAGGTCCCGCCGTAGGCGTTGCCGTCCGGGCTCGGCTCGGAAAGCACGACCTCACTTTCGAGCGCGCGCTGATGCACGGTGACGATGCTGCCGTCCGTAGCGACGAGCGTCCTCCAAGCGATTCGTGGAGCGAAGGGCTCGCGCACCTGAACGTCGCCCGTGCCGTCGCCATCGGGGAGGACTCGCCTTCCGAGCACCGAGCGCGCGCGGGTCGTTCCCGTGACGGCGCCTTCGCGATTGAGGTGAACGAGCTCCACCGATTTGAAGCGACTGACGATGAGCTCGTCGCCCCGCACGACGACGTCGCGCAAATCGAGCGGGAGCGTGAGCACGCGCGTCGGCTCTCCATCGCCGGTCGGAAGGGTGACGAGCTCGCCGGTGGCGCACGCGACCGTGAGCTCGCCGGGTGCGGTGACCGCGATGCCGCGCGGTGCGGCACACACGTCACGCCGACGGATGAGCTTTCCCTCACTGGGATCGATGCTCGCCACCGCGCCGCCGCGCCGAAGCACCACGTGAATCACACCGGTTTCGTCTTCCACGAGCCGCCCCGGCCCGTCCGACCGCTCGAGGGGCAGGGACCAGAGAACGCGTGAGTCCGAGAGGCTCACGCCCATTACCGCGTGGAGCTCGGGAACGGCTGCCACGGCCATCGTCCCCGATTGCGTGAAGAGCAGCGTTCCCCCCCCCACGGGTGGCGGGGGCCCGGGGGCGTTTACG
>QGUH01000142.1 GCA_003242355.1 Pseudomonadota bacterium | reverse complement strand
CGGCAAAATTTCTCACCCAAAAGTGGGGGGCCCACGAAAATGGGGGGGGGACTGGATCTCGGCCATCGGGAGCTCGCTCGCGCGCGCCTGGCGAACCGAGCGGGACGCGTGCTCTTGCTCTCCGACGGGCTCGCCAATCAGGGCGACAGCTCGTTCGAGGGGCTCGTGGGCCGCGCGCGCCGCGCCGTGACCAGCGAGTACGTGCTCAGCACGATCGGCATCGGCGCCGATTTCGACGAGCGCTTGATGACCGCGCTCGCCAGCTCGGGCACGGGCGCCTTCTACTACCTCGCGAAGCTCGAGACGCTGCCCGTCTTGCTCGATGCGGAGCTGAAGACGGCGACCGAAACCCTCGCCCGCAGCGCCGAGCTGCGCTTGCGCCCCGGAAAGGGCGTCCGCGTCGTGAGCGCCAGCGGGCTGCCCATCACGCACGAAGGCGACGAGGCCGTGATTGCGCTCGGGAGCCTGTACGCGGACCACGAGCGCAAGCTGTGGCTCACGCTCGAGGCTCCGACCGACGCGCTCCGGGATCTCGAAATCGGTGACGTGCGCCTCCGCTACCGCAAAGCGGACGAGGTGCACGAGCTCCAGAGCCCGGCATTGCCGAAGCTCGCGTGCGTCGCGGATCCGGCGACGTTCCGTGCGCGACTGGTGCGCGACGTTTGGGAGCGCGCCGTCGTCGAGGAAGAGCTCACGCACGCGCAAGAAAAGCTCGGCGACGCGATCAAGAGCGGCAGCGCGGCCGAGGTCGATGCGGTGGTGAGCAAAGCGAGGGCACGCCTCGAGCTCGCCAAGGACCTCGGCGCCCAGCACGCCGTCGCCGGCATCGGAACGCTCACGGCCGACGCCGAGTCGGCGCGCAGAGCCCAAGCCGCGCCGGCCCCCGTGCGCGCCGCAGCCGCCAAGGCCGCGAAGGCGCGCGGCTACAACGAACGCAACAAGAGCGCCTACAAGAACGTCGATCCGAGTCTCTCCTATTGAGACGCCGAGCCCGCTTCGAAGAGAGGTCGCGATGAGCTTGTTTCAGCGATTGAAGACTACGTTGCGCGCCGACGCCCACGGATTCGTCGACGCCCTCGAAGACGAGAGCACGCTGCTCAAGCAACACCTGAGGGACGCGGAGGCCGCGCTCCTCGAAAAGCGAGCGATGGTCGGACAACTCGAGTCGGAGGCTCGGCGCTTGGAAGCGGAGCAGAAGCGCGCTACGGCGGCGCGCGAGCGGCTCGAGCGGGCCGTGGCGCTCGCGCTCGACGCCGGTCGCGAGGACCTCGCGCGCTACGCGCTCAAGCAGCTCTTGCCCCGAGTGCGGCTCATCGAGCGCATCGAGGCGCGCCTGCGCGAGATCGGCGAGGAGACTCGAGAGCTGAACGCCGCGCTGGAGCGGCAAGAGCTCGCCTTCGAAGAGCTCCGGGCTCGCGTGCAGGCCTACCTCGCCGACCGCGAGGCGGGCCGCACGGAGGCCGGAATCGAGCCGGTGACGGACGAGCAAATCGAGATCGAGCTCTTGCGGCGACGACGCCACCGCGAATCGGGCGCTGCCTCGGACGTGAGCGGAGGGAGCCATGGCTAAGAGCCCAGGGAGGCCCGCCTTCGCGCGCGGACTCGCGTTCGCCGTGGTGGCCGGGCTCGGCGCGCCGCTCTGGTTGCTCCTCACGGCACCCCGCCTCGGCTACGAAGGAGGAAGCGCTCTGTACGCTCTCGGGCTGCTCGTCGTCTATCCGCCGTTCGTTTCGCCCGATCGGCGACGGGGCGTGGTGGCGGCCGTGCTCGCGGCACTCTTGGCAGCCCCCGTTGCACTGCTTCGGCCCGACGCGCTCGTCGTGCTCGCAGTGGTTCCGCTCGTGCTCGGCGTCGTGCGGGGCGCCGTGCTCTTTCCGCGGCCGCTCGCCCGAACGCTCGCGTACGAAATGGTGTTTGCATTCGCGAGCCTGCTCGTCGTCGCGATCCTCTACGAGCCTGGGCTGTTCGGCGTGACGCTCTCGGCGTGGGGCTTCTGGCTGGTGCAGGCGGGCCATGCCCTCGTTCCCGGGGATCGCGCCGTCAACGAGTCAGAAACCGACCCCTTCGAACGAGCGCACGCAGCGGCTCTCGCCATCCTCGACCGCCGATCCGTTTGATGGATGGGCGTTCGAGGCCGGTGCCAAAACGCCGATCATTTCGCGTGATCGGCGTTTTGGCCTCGTTTCGCGGCCCGCGCCCCCGCCGAAGGCGCCCCTCCCCACGCGGACACTACGGTCGACGCAGTCATCGACTGCTGACGCCTTACTTCGCCGTCGGCTCGAGCGAGCGAAGCGCGCCCGCGATGAGCGAAGCGAATCGCATCGGGGAGCTCGAGGGGCGGCGAGCCATCGAGGAGGACTCCGGCGGACCGGCGGGCGGGAGGTAGCGAGCGTTTCGCGTGTTTCGGCGCCTTCTCCCCCGTCCGTTGCTCCAGAATACCGCGGGCGATGAGCGCCCCCCTTCCGCTCGCGGCGCGCGCCGCTATGGATAGACGACGGGATGGGAACGAGCATGGTCAACGAATACCTTCGGTATCGAATCGCGCCGGAACGGGCAGATGCGTTCCTCGAGGCCTATGGCAGAGCGGCCGAGTGGCTGCGCGCTTCCGAGCATTGCCTCGGCTATCACCTCGCCCGCTGCGTCGACGAACCGGAAGTGTTCGTACTCCGTATCGACTGGGACTCGCCCGAGGGTCACCTGCAGGGCTTTCGGCGGAGCGAGGCGTTCCAGCGATTCTTCGCACACGTCGCTCCATTCGTCGGGAACATCGAGGAGATGCGGCATTACGCACCGACCGGGCTCGAATACCAGCGCGCTTCGAGCCCGGAGTCCGTGTGAGCCAACGGGCAGGTCGGTTTCCCCGAGGAGGGGATGGACGCCATGCGCCCGTGCGTCCACTCGACCGTCCGGCAACGGAAGTCACAACCGCTTCGGCGTCCGTAGAGTCCGTGCATAGTTTTTTGTTGAGCCCCCCGCGTGCAGCCACCGACGGCCCGGTAATTTTGGTATGCACCGCCCATGGGCACCGTCGAGCTTCTGGCTCGAACGCTGGTAGGGGTCGAGCCCGAGGTTCTCTCGCGGCTGGCGCGCGTGGCCGTCGAACGTTCCGCTGCGAAGCGCGATGCGCTGTTTCGGGCCGGCGAGATGCCGGAAGCGCTCTGGCTGATTCAACGCGGGCTCGTGAAGCTGGTGCGGCACACGCCGCGTGGTCCTGCGATTTGCGCGCTCCTCGGGGCGAGCGAGAGCATCGGCCATCTGTCGATCATCAGCGGGCGCCCGAACGCCATGGACGCCATCGCCGCGAGCGATCGCGTCGTCGCGCTCGCGTTCGACCGCAGCGAGCTGCTCGAAGCGATGGCGACGAGCCGGCGCTTGGAGAGCGCGCTCGCACGGTCGGCGGACCGCGAGATGATGGCGTTGCTCGAGAAGATCGACGTGCTGAGCGCGGGCGCCGTGGAGGCGCGGCTCGCGACGCTCCTCCTCAAGCTCAATCAGCGCTTCGGGGACGAGTTCGCGGACGGAACCAGCGAGATCCCCATCCCCTTGTCGCGCCGGGAGCTCGCCGAGCTCGTCAGCACGTCGTGCGAAACGGTCGTTCGGGTCTTCTGTCGCTGGGAGCGCGAAGGGCTGGTCGCCACGTCCCGGCACGGCTTCATCCTGCACGAGGTCGAAGCGCTCTCGGCGATCGCCGGCACCTCCAGCCAGCCCCCGCCGGAATCCGGCCTACGCCGGACCGCGTTGGAAGAGCGGCGCGCGGCGGATTCGGCCCGCGGCGCCGGCCCGGCTACCGCGCTGCGGCGCTGACGGGCGCCGGAGCCCGGCCGAAAATCGGCCCGAACGCCCGGATGGCGTGCTTCCAGGAGCGCGAGGGACTCCGCTGGCGCGGGAATCTGCGCTATGTCAGGCGGCGATGGCGACCGCCGAAGGGAACGTCGAAACGAAGCGCCGCGAACGGCCGGAGCGCAAGGAGCAGCCGAAGAAGCCCAACAAGGACCGACAGCGCCGCCGGGCGCGGACGCGCGACGAAGAGCCGCCGGTCCTGAGCGGACGGCTTCTGATCGGCCTCGTCATTCTGGCGGCGACCGCGGTCATCCCGATGTGGACGCCGCTCGCCAAGGTCCTCGAGCCCAAAGGGCCGGAACCGACACCGGTCGAGTCGTTCACGCTCGGGGGCACGGCCACGGTGCGCATCACGCTCGTCACGGCCGACTTCAATCTGCTCGCGTGCGCATCGGAGCAAAGCTTCGACGGAGCGCACTGCGCCTACAAGACGACGAGCCAGGCCTGGCCGCGCGAGCCGGGCAAGCCCTTCGACGACAACAAGCTCGACATCATCCAGCCCTACCGGACCTGGTTCGACAACAAGCTGTTGTTCGTCACCGGGTTGTGGGCGCAGCCCGAGGTGGCCTTCCGTCTACATCGCGAGCCCCCGCAAGGCGTGCAGGCCGACAAGCTTGCTCGCTTCGCCGTCGAATGCGAGCTTAAGTTCATCGGCCGTTTCGACCAGGTCAAGCTCCGCTGGAGCCCCAAGCACAACTGGGCGGATCCCGATGGCCCGCCGTGGGTCGGTCGCGCTCAGTCGTGCAAGATCATCGAAGAGTCGCGCTGACGGAGGCATTTCGCGCGGCGCTGACTTGCGCGCAGTCCGTCGGCGCGGTCCCAATCGTCTTTCGCTCTAGCCGTTCATCCCGCGAAAGATTTCGCGAACCGCTCGTCATCCCGCTTCGAGCGCGGCCACCGGCGCGACGCGGGCGCGTCGTTCGCGCAACGCGAGCAGCGCCGGCAGCGTGATGACGGCCGTGCCGAGGCACGTGAGCTCGCCGAGAATGGCGAGCAGGCCGAACGAGAACAGCGCCTGGTTCTGCGCCATGATCAGCGAGCCGAAGCCGATGATGGTCGTCGCGGAACAGAGCGTGACGGCGCCGCCCGTTCCCGAAAGCGCGCTCGCCAGCTCGCCCCCGCGCTCGGCCTGATAGCGCCGGAGCATGTTGATGGAGTAGTCGGCCGCAATGCCGAACGTGATCGGCAGCGCGATGAAGTTCGAAAAGTTGAGCCGCTGCCCGCCCCAGGCCATGGCACCGAGCATCAGCAGCACGCCCGCGAGCAGTGAGCCGATGGCAAGCAGCGACAGGACCAGGCTCGCGCGATTGGGCAGGTAGCGAGCAATCCCGACGCGGCTCGTCTGCCCACGGAATGCCAGCCAACAGATGACCACGACCGCGGCGAAGGACGACAGCGCCGCTCGAGGACCGTCGAGCATCATGGCGCGCGCGAGATCGCTCGAGAGCAAGAGTGGCCCGGCGACGGGGCGCGTTTCGCCGTCGATGGTCGCGGCGGTCCTGAGGTCACGCGCGTAGGCCCCGAGCCGCTCGGCATCCCACGTGCCCCCTTCCGTGAGACGCGGGATCACGAGGACGTTGCGATCGATCCGACCGCTCCGCTCCGCGAGCCCCAGCACGAGCGATGACGGAATCTTCTCGGCCGTGAGCGGCTCGAAGGCGGCTGGCGAGAGCGCCTTCTCGACGAGCTCGCGATCCTGCGGCGCGAGCTCCGCCTTCATGCGGGGCGTGAGCACCTGGGCGAGGGCGCGCGCTTCTTCGATCGAGCGATCGACGTCCGGCCGCAGGAACGTCTGCGCGCTCCGCACGGTTCCGATCAGGCCGCCGGCCTCACCGCGCGCTGCGAGCGTACGCACGCGGTCTTCGATGAGCCGCGCCTCCTCCGGCGTTTCGGCGAGGATCACCGTAGGCGTGAGATAGCGACCGAGCGCCGCGTCCATGCGCTTGCCGAAATAGCGTTCTCCACTCTCCCACGAGTCCCGCCGGCGGAGCTTCGACAGGTCGTACTCGATCCAGTCGTCACTGCGGCGTACGACGCCGATGGCCGAGACCGCGAGCAACAGCCCCGTGATGCCGAGCACCACGCGCGGATGCGCGAGCACCCAGCGGGTCATCGGCGACGCTCGGCGCGACGCCTCTCCGGTGCGCCCGCGGCCGAGCCGAGCGCCCCAGTAAAAGACGAACACCGGCACGAGCGTGTACATGGCCGCCCACGACAGCACCATGCCGAAGCCGCCAATCCAGCCGAACTGATTGAAGCCTCGGAAATCGGTGAATACGAGCGAGCCGTACGCCGTGGCCGCTGCCAGCGCCGCGGCGAGCGTCGCCTTCCACGTCGAGCGCAGCGCCTCGTCGATGGCCGCCACCACCGTCGCTCCCGAACGGCGCTCTTCTTGGAAGCGCGCGAGCAAAATCACTCCCGAGTTGATCCCGTTGCCGATGATGATCGACCCGAGAAACGCGGTGTTCGAGTTCAGATACAGGATCGAGAGCGGTGGCAGCGCGACGACGCCGAAGGCGAGGAAGGACCCGACGGCGAGCGGAATGCCGAGAATCGGCAGGGCTCGGAACGAGCCGTAGAACCAGACGAGCGAACCGATGACGAGCAAGAGGACCACCGCGCCCGAGAGGGTGAGATCCGCCTGCAAGCCGGAAAGCTCTTCGACGTGCATGGCGACGTCCGCGGCGTAGCCGACCCGCATTCCGGGTCCGTACGCGTCCGGAAATCCGAGGGCGTGCACGTCGCCCTTGACGCGCTCGAGCAGCGCCCGATCGCTCGCCTGCCCCGTGTCGTGCGCCGCGGCCTGGACGAGCAGAACGACACTCCGCCCGTCCGGCGCGACGAACCGATCGCCGTGCCCTCCGACGCGGGGCGTGCCGAACCGCGCCTCGTACTTGGCCCGAAGCTCGGCAATGGGGATCTCCGGACGCGGCGCTTCGCTCTCGTCTTCGAGGTCGAGCCCCATCTGCCGCGTGACGTCCCAGTCGCGCCGTTCCTCCACCGCCTCGCGCAACCGGGCCACGTCCTCCGGATCCATGATCTGGAGCGCGTAGGTGTTCGCGAAGGCCCTCTCGGCGGCCGCGTCGACCCGAACCGCGGCCATCATATTCTTCGGATACTCGCGGATGCGTTCGGCGAGCGCGTCGAGGAAGCGCTCGGCCGCGGGCAGCTGCTCGGGCCGTTCGAGCTCGACCACGACCCCGAGATGCCGAATTCCGGGAACCCGCTCGCGCAGCGCGGCGAGCGCCCGCACGCTCGGTGCGTTCTCCGGCAAAAGCTCCTCGAGATCACTGCGCAGCGCGGCGTAAGTGCGCATCGTGCGGTGCGCGGCGACGACGGAAAGCAGGGCGGCCACCAGCAGCACCCAAACGCGGTGCCGCAGGAGCCACCGCGTATAGGTGGACAGGGGGCGGGTCGAGAGCTCGGTCATAAAAACGGCGTGACCGACGCTCCACGGGGGAGCCTCGGGCGAGAAAAACGAAAAGCGGCGAAGGGGCTCAGCCCGACGTGCTCGAGGACGCCGTGAGCGCGCGGCGCGCAGCGAGCAGGACGGAGACGGCACCGGCGGCGTTCAACACCCCGAGCACGACCATCCCGAGCCAAAGCAAAGGAGCCGGTGGAAACCGGTCGAAGTCGATGTTCGCGAGCAGAAAGCTCGCCACGAGCAAAACGACGCGCTCGGGCCGCCGCATGAACAGCGACGGAAGCTGCGCGCCGAGCCCTTCGGCGCGCGCCCGCGCGTAGGGAATCACGATCGAGCCGACCAACGCGATGGCGGGCGCCGCGGCGAGCACCGGGGAGCTGCCGAAGAAGTAGAGCACGCCGAGCAGCGGAACCGCGTCCGTCACGCGATCGATGGTCGAGTCGAGTAAGGGCCCAAACGGCGGGAGGGTAACCGGGGGCGGCGCCAAAA
>QGUH01001087.1 GCA_003242355.1 Pseudomonadota bacterium | reverse complement strand
GCCCCTTCTGCTCGATGGCGTCGATGGCGAGCGCGAGGTTGCGCCCGCCCTCCGTCACCGGCGAGCTGAACACGTCCCCGAGGATGGAGCCCGAATGCATCCGGCAGAGCACGGGCTCGTCCCCGGAGAGGTCGCCTTTGACGAGCGCGAGGATCTGCCGATCGTCCACCGTGGTCTCGAACACCGTGGCGGACCATTCGCTGCCCGTGCGATCGAGCACGATGCGGCCCTCGGTGGCGCGCTCGACGAGCCGCTCCGTCTGCAGCCGGTACGCGATCAGATCGGCGATGGTGAGGATGCGGAGACCGTGGCGCTGCGCGAACTCCTCGAGGTCCGGCATGCGCGCCATCGTTCCGTCGTCGCGAATGATCTCGCAGATCACACCCGCCGGGTTGAGCCCCGCGAGGCGCGCGAGATCCACCGAGCCTTCGGTCTGCCCCGCGCGCACGAGCACGCCGCCACGCCGCGCCACGAGCGGGAACGTGTGTCCGGGAACGACGATGTCGCTCGGGCGCGCTTCCGGATTGCTCGCCACCAGGATCGTGCGCGCGCGATCGGCCGCGCTGATCCCGGTGGTCACGCCTTCGCGCGCTTCGATCGTCACCGTGAACGCCGTACCGAGAGGCGGCCCGCTGCGACCCGGTGCGCTCATCATCGGCAGCTCGAGCCGCTGCACTTGCTCCTCGGTGAGCGCGAGGCAGATGAGCCCCCGGCCGTGCATGGCCATGAAGTTGATGGCGGCCGGCGTCACGCGATCGGCCGCCATGCACAGATCGCCCTCGTTCTCGCGATCTTCGTCGTCGACGAGGATGATCATCTTGCCCGCGCGGATGTCGTCGATCGCGGCCTGGACGGCGCGCAACGACTCCGGTCCGATGTCGAGGGGGCGCGGCTCGGGCGGGTTCTGACGATGGGTCATGGCAGAGACGACTCGCGCTCGGCCGCCGCCGGCTCGGTGCGTTGGGTTTCGAGCCAGCGCACGACGTAGCGGGCCACGAGATCCACTTCGAGGTTGAGCTCGAGCCCGGGAACGAGCGCTCCGAGCGTGGTGACGGCGAGCGTGTGGGGAATCAACATGATGCCGAAGGTGTCGCCGTCCACGGCGTTGACCGTGAGCGAGACGCCGTCGAGCGCGACCGATCCCTTCGGCGCGATGTACGGGGCGAGCGCACCCGGCGCCCGCAGCGTGGCGCGCAGGGCGTTGCCCACGGGCTCGGTCGTGAGCACGCGCGCGATGCCATCGACGTGACCGCTCACGAGGTGACCGCCGAGTCGATCGCCGGCCGCGAGCGCACGCTCGAGGTTGACGGCAGCGCCCACCGCGAGCCCGCCCAACGTGGTGCAGCGCAACGTCTCGGCGGAGACGTCGGCCTCGAACCCGTCGGGAACGACCCGCTCCACGGTGAGGCACACGCCGTTCACGGCGATGGACTCGCCGAGCGAAAGGGGCGCGAAGGGCGCGTCGATCCGGAGGCGATGGCCGTCCCCGGAGCCAGTGCGCTCGCGGATGCTGCCCCGCGCTTGGACGATGCCCGTGAACATGCGCCCGTCATAGCACGCGGCCAAACGCCCGATCCGACGCGCCGAGCCCGCTTGCGACCGAAGAACGCTCCTGAGAGGATCGTCGGGTGGCTTTTCCTCGCGGCGTCCTCGCCGCTCTTCTTCCCGCGGTCGCCACGTGCCTGTCGTTCGGGTGCGGCCCGAGCGTGACGTCGATCTACGAAGGCAACGTGCGCTTCGAGCACTGCTACCGGCTCGATCTGGACCTCGACGTCGTTCCCTCGCACCGAGAGCTCTGTTGGCGCCGCTGGCTCGCGCGCTACACGTACGGCCAGCCGCGCGATCGCATCGAGTACGCACGGCGGCGCGTCCGCGCCTTCTCGAGCGGTGACGTGTCGCGGCCGGAGCTCGACTTGGGTCCGCGCGCGGGCGAGGAACCTGCGCCCGAAGGCGGCACCGGCGCTCCCCGCGACCCGCACGCCCCGCCGCCCTCGGTCGCCAACGGCACGACCGGAACACCGGGCGACACCGCGCCCGATCGGGACGGGGCGCCCCGAGACACGGTCAGCTGCCCCGGCCCCCTTG
>QGUH01001086.1 GCA_003242355.1 Pseudomonadota bacterium | reverse complement strand
TGTTAAGGCACAGGCGTCGGCCTCGCGATCGTGCTCGGCCTGGTCGCCACGCTGCTGCTCGGTCGTGAGTTTCGGCGCGACGAGAGCTGGGGCATCCTGCTCGGAACGTCACTCCTCGCCATCGGCGTTGCGTCGCGCCTGGGCCTGTCGCCGATTGCGGCCGCGTTCGCGATGGGGCTCACGGTCTCCACGTTCTCCCCGCATCGCGCCGATCTGAAAGCCATGGTGGCGCCCAGCGAGCGCCCCGTGACGGTGCCCGTCGTCGTGCTCGCGGGCGCTTACCTCGACCTCGAAGCGGCGCCGTTCCTGTGGGTCCTCGTGGGCACGGCGTTCACGGCGCGCGTCGTGCTGGAGCTCTTGCGCGCCGGGGTGCTCGCACTGGTGTTTCCCAAAGCGCGCGCGGCAGGGCCGGCGCTCGGCCTCGGACTCGTTCCGAGCAGCGCCTACACCCTCGGCTGCGGTCTGCTCGCCGCCATCCGCTTTCCGGATGCCGTGGGCGCCTCCGTGCTCGTGCTCGCGGCCGTGTCGGTGCTCGCGGGGGAGCTCATCGGCCCCTTGTCGCTGCGCCGGGCGCTCGAGCGTGCGGGCGACATCGTGCCGGGGCGTCCCATCGAACGACCGCCGCCGAGCATCGAGCCGCGCGCGTCGCGCACGACTCTCTACGACGTGGAACGATCATGAGCGCTCCGTCGGGTGCACCGAAGGGCGCGGTGACGCGCCTGGTTCAAGCCGTGTCGCTGGTCACGGTTTTCGGGTTGCTCTATGGGGCGGCGCGCTTCTCGCCCCCGTTGCGCGAGCACCTCGGCGAGATTGCCGCCATCGGGTTCCTCCTGCTCTCGGGAACGCTGCTCAGCGAGCTGCTCGAGACCGTGGGGCTCCCGCACCTCTCCGGATACTTGCTCGCGGGCGTGCTCGCGGGGCCGCACGTGCTCCACCTCGTCGATCACCACACCGTGGAGCGTCTGTCGCCCGTCAACACCCTGGCGCTCGCGTTGATCGCGATCGCGGGCGGCGCCGAGCTCCGTGTCGCGACGCTCAAGTCGGTCGCGCGCAGCGTCGCCTGGGCGCTCCTTCTCCAGTGCGCGATCGGGCTCGTCGTGATGGCGCTCGCGTTCATGGCCGTCTCGCGCTGGGTGCCGTTCGCCCGCGACTTGCCGATTGCGCCGCTCATCGGCGTGGCCCTGCTCTGGGGCACGCTCGCCGTGAGCCGAAGCCCTTCGGCGTGTCTCGGCATTCTCTCGCAAACCCGCGCCAAGGGGCCGCTCGCGACCTACTCCCTCGCGTTCATCATGGCCTCCGACGTGGTGGTGGTCGTGCTGATGGCGGTGGTGATGACCTTCGCGCGCCCGCTCATCGCGCCGGACGGCAGCATTTCCTTCGCGGCGTTCCAGGTCGTCGGTCACGAGATCCTCGGCAGCGTCGCCACCGGAACGACGCTCGGGCTCGCGCTCGCGGCGTATCTGCGCCTCGTCGGAAAACACCTGCTCGTCGTGCTCCTCGCGCTCGGGCTCGGGCTCACGGAGTTCATGCGCTACGTGCACATCGATCCCTTGCTCTCGTTCCTCACCGCGGGGTTCGTCGTGCAAAACCTCTCGGCTCAGGGCGAGAAGTTGCTTCATGCCGTCGAGCAGGTGGGCGGCATCGTCTTCGTCGTGTTCTTCGCCACGGCGGGCGCGCACCTCGACATTCCCCTGCTGCAAAAGCTCTGGCCCATCGCGCTCGCGCTCTGCATGGCGCGCGCCGTCACCACGTGGGGAACGGCGCGGCTGTCGAGCCGCGTCGCCGGCGACGATCCCGTCGTTCGCCGCTGGGGCTGGTCCGGTCTCATCTCCCAGGCGGGCCTCACGTTGGGCCTGACCGTCGTCATCGCGCGTTCCTTCCCCGAGCTCGGCGAGGGCTTCCGCTCGCTCGTTATCGCTGCCGTCGCCATCAACGAGCTGGTTGGACCCGTGTTGTTCAAGCTCGCGCTCGATCGCACGGGCGAATCCAACCCCGAAGCGATCGTGCCGCGCCCGAGCCTCTCACCCGCCGCCATCGAAGGACAAGCTCCGGACTAAACCCACTGAACGGCGCGAGATGGTTTGTCGT
>QGUH01001085.1 GCA_003242355.1 Pseudomonadota bacterium | reverse complement strand
TCGGAACCAGTCAGGAGGCGCGCGGGCTCGGTCCGTTCGAAGCGGAAGCGGCCGTTTGGTTGCTCGGCGGATTCGAAGCGGCGCACGCGAGCGTCGTCTTCGGAACCAGTCAGGAGGCGCGCGGGCTTGGTCCGTTCGAAGCGGAAGCGGCGGGCGGTCTACTTTTCGGAGTCGAAGCGGCGGACGCGATCTTCGGTCGGAGGATGCGACGCGAGATAGCGGAGAGGGGTGCGCTCGGCAGCGTTGCCGGCGGCCTCGGAGAGGGCGCGGAGGATGTCGGCGAAGTGGTGGGGAGCGACGCCAGCACCCTTCAAGTACTCGAGCGCGAACGTATCGGCCTCGGTTTCGTGGTCACGCGAGTAGTGGGCGTTGGCATACACGCCCGGCAGGGATGCAGACAGCGTCGTAATCTGCGCGATGTCGCCGAAGTAGGCGCTGACGAGTAGTGCGATCGAGGAGCTCTCGAGCGCCATGCGGAGCCCATGCCGGTGGTGGACGTGGCCGATCTCGTGGGCGAGCACGGCGAGGATCTGACGATCGTCGGTGGCGAGCTCGACGAGCTCGTCGGTGACGATCACGGTGCCGTCGGGCAGGGCGAAGGCATTCGGACCGACGCCGCGGCGGAACACGAGCGTGAGGGGCAGGTCCGGGTAGCGGTTCGCCATGCCATTGAAGGTGGCTTCGAGCTCTCGACGCCGCTCTTCGGGGAGCTCGGAAGGGTCCAGCAGCGTTTTGTCGAGGGTCGCGAGGGTGCCCCGCCCGATATCGTAGGCGGCCTCGTCTGGGATGGTGTGGGCGATGACCTTGGCGGCGATGGGAATCCCCCAAACGACGCCGACCACGACGAAGGCGGCGAGGCCCAGAGCGGCGGCGAGGGCGTAGCGGGAGCGGGACTCGATGCGGTGGAGGAGGTCCCCGAAGCGGCCGGTGCCCGAACGGCGCAAAAGGGCGTCGGCAGCGTCGTTGTCCTCCGTTTCGCATTTGGCGCCATCGGGGAAGGCGATGGAGCGCACCGTGTTTCCGAGTCGCGGCGCGACGCGCACGTTGGCCAAGGGCACCTCGAGCGGTGCGTCGAGCCCGATGACGTGGACCATGTTCGCGGCGTCGAGGCGCACGCGCACGTCGATCCCGCGCGAGCTCTCACCGTCGTAGTACTTGGCCGAAAACTCGATCTCGGTCACGCACCGATGCCCAGATCGAAATCACCGAGATCCGTCGCGGCGTCTCCGAACACGCTGCCCTCTGCGCCATGCTCGGCCGCGACGTCCAGGCTGCCCTCGGCGTGCAGGGTCAAGCATTGCGCGCGGTAGCGAGCGAGACGGACCTTGGCCCACGGGATCAGGAGGCCGGCGCTGAAGAGGACGGCGAGAGCGTTGGTGACGTAGAGCACGAAGAGGTCGCGAGCGCGCTGCCGGCAGGAGAACGAGTGCAGGCCGATGCGCATGTTCCCGTAGAGCAGGTTTGCGAGACGCGACTGGAAGTAGGCGGCTGGAACGAAAAGCAAGAGGTAGAACGCGACCAGGCCCGGAACCATGAGCATCAGGGCCTCCTGCCCGCCGACGTGATCGCTCAAAAGCAGCGGGACCAGAAGAAAGAAGTAGGCGGGGACGGACATCGCGAGAACGGCGAGGTAGACGCGATAGTAGTCGCCCATCTTCGCCGAGTAGAAAGTAAACGGTTCGCTCCCGTACCGATGTCTGCTCACGATGAAATCCGTGAAGCGGTAATGCGCATAGGGATACGCGCAGCCGCACGTCAGGAAGTAAAGCGCGAGCATCCCGAAATAGAGAGCCGCTGCTTCCCCAACGTTTCCGGTGAACGCGAACCGAACGTTGCGGAAGGAAGTATTGCGCGCGTTGAACGCCATGCCTCGGACGACCGCCCACGGCGTCGCCAGGAACGCGAGCACGATGAGCCCGACGTAGAGAGGAGGCGAATAGTACTGAGACGCCGCGATCGCGCCGAGGACCGCGGCGACGACGAGTCGCCCGGCCTGATCTTGATGGGATCGGCCAGGTACTCGAAGCCCAGCCCGTTTAGGAACTGGTGCCGGAAGAATATTTGCGGGTTCGCACCTTTGTCCACGGGGG
>QGUH01001084.1 GCA_003242355.1 Pseudomonadota bacterium | reverse complement strand
CTCCCAGGTGGATACGGGGGGGTGGGGCGGGGCGGGTTTGCGCGGCGGCAGCGGCGGTCAGGACTCGAGCGGCAGCGGCGGCATGACGACCCCCAGCGGCGGCAAGAGCTCGGGCGGAAACGTCGGCACGGGTGGCGACGACACGCCGAGCTCCGGCGGCAACTCGACGAGCGGCGAGGGCGGCGCGGACGATCCGGGTGTGGATCCGGGTCCCGGCGGTTCGGGTGGTGCGGATTCGATGGGCACGGGCGGTATGAATGCCGCAGGTGAAACCGATCCCGGATCGGCGGGCGCAGGCGGCGCTGGCGACGAAGAGCCGCCGGAGGAGCCTCAAGGCGGCGCAGGCGGCGCTGGCGACGAAGAGCCGCCGGAGGAGCCTCAGGGCGGCGCAGGCGGCGCGAGTGAGCCCGATCCGGAGCCGGACGAGCCCAAGGGCCTCGTCGTGCACTACGCGTTCGACGAAGGCTCGGGAACGACCTCGGAAGACAAGGCCGGCAACTTCGATGATGCGACCCTTTCCGGTGCGACGTGGGGGGCGGGACGCGGGGGAACGTCTGCCGTCCAGCTGAGCGCGGATCAAGCGCACGTCGTGTTGCCGACCGAGATCTTCGAGACTGCACGGAAGGCCACGATCGCGGTCTGGGTCAACGCCTCGTCGCTTCCGGGCTGGAGTCGCATTTTCGACTTCAACTCCGCCGCGGGCTTCCTGTACCTCGCGACCGACACGGGCGACAACGAGGGAGCGCGCTTCTCCATCTACACGGGCGATCCCCTGACCGAGAGCGTCTTGCGGACGCGAGCGCCGTTCCCGATCGACGTGTGGAAGCACGTCGCCATCACGATCGATGGCGAAAAGCACACGATGTTCGTGGACGGCTATCCCGTCCATACCATCGACACCCTGCGCCATCCCGCGGAGCTCGAGCCGACCCTGAACGGGTGGCTCGGGAAGTCGACCTTCGACGTCGATCCGTTCTTCAAGGGCCTGATGGACGACTTCCGCGTGTACGACGTCGTCTTGAGTCAGTCCGAAATCGCCGATTTGGCCTGGCCGGACGAGGACTACACGTATCTGCGCATGGACGAGACCAGCGGGGATACCGCCGCCGATTCGTCCGATCGCGGCTTCGACGGAACGCTCGTGGGTGGGCCGATGTTCATCGCGGACGGGCACCTCGGAGGCGCCCTCGAGCTGGCCGGTGGTTACGTGGAGCTCGATCCAGAGGTCGTGGCAAGCTGCGACGATTTGACGATTGCGCTCTGGGCGAAGATCAAGACTCCCCAGAACTGGGTTCGTTTCTTCGACCTGTTCGGTCGATGGCAGGGAGATGGCGGCGATCCGCCCGGAAACTGGATCTTCTTCACACCTACGGCCGACTTCGGTGGCGTCCAGCACCTCCACTTCGCGATCTTCAAGGGAAGCGATGCTCTCGTGAACGCGCCCTATCCGGAAGGAACGGATCTGACCGAGTGGCACCACTACGCGGTCACGTTGAGCGGCACGACGGCCCGCCTGTACTTCGACGGCGTGCAGCTTGCGGTCAACGAGAGCATGGCCTTCAAGCCCTCCGACATGGAGTTGGGCCCCGACGCCGCCGCCTGGCTGGGCAAGTCGACCTTCCCGGATCCGAATCTCGACGGCGTCCTCGACGACGTCCGCATTTCGTGCCGAGCGTTCACCGCGGGGGAGATCAAGCAGCTCGCGACACCGTGAGAGCGATCCATCCCCATCGAGGTCCTGTGATGAGACGAGCGCGACAGCACCGTCACGCGGTCGTTGCGGTCGGGGGCCCGCTCGTTGCACTCGCCTGTTCCCTCACGGTTCCCTCGGAGGAACAACTCTTCGGGAGTGCAACGGGCGGGATGGATCACGGAGGAACCGCCGGCACGCTGGGCGGCTTCTCCGGGTTGCAAGGCGGCACTGGCGGCACCGTGCCAAACGGTGGGAGCGGCGGCACGGACGGGGTGTTTCCCTTGATCCCCGGCGGAGCCGGTGGAGAGCCCGACGAGGGCGACGAGCAGGGCGAGGGCGGCGAGGGGGGCACGGGCGGCACGGGCGGCACGGGCGGCACGGCCGGTACGGGCGGTAC
>QGUH01001083.1 GCA_003242355.1 Pseudomonadota bacterium | reverse complement strand
GGGGGCAACGGCGTGGTGGCCCCCGGGAAGAGTGCGACGACGGGGACGACAACGGCGACGGGTACGGCAAGTGCACGACCCAGTGCCGCCTCGGGCCGCACTGCGGCGACGGCATTCGCCAGCGCGACGCCGGCGAGGAGTGCGACGACGGCAAGAACGACGGCAGCTACGGCATGTGCGCCCCCGGCTGCAAGCTCGGCCCGCGCTGCGGCGACGGCAAGGTGCAGGCCGACGAGGGCGAGATCTGCGACGCGGGCGCGGCGAACTCCGCCGACGCCTACGGCAAGAATCTCTGCACGGTCCAGTGCCGGCCGGCGCCGTACTGCGGCGACCGCGCCGTGGACGTGGCCTTCGGCGAGCAGTGCGACGACGGCAAGAACGACGGCACGCCGGGGTCGTGTGAGCCGGACTGCAGCGGCTGGGTCCCTCTGCCGAAGTGCGGCGACGGCAAAGTCGACGCGGGCGAGCAATGCGACGAGGGCGCCAACAACGGCAAGAAGGGCAGCGGCTGCGATACCCGCTGTCGCGTGGCGTGCGGCAACGGCGTCGTCGATCCGGGGGAGCAGTGCGACGACGGCGTCAACGACGGTCGCTACGGCACGTGCAACCCCGATTGCACGCTGGCCTCGCACTGCGGCGACGGCACGCGCGATCGCCCGCAAGAGGAGTGCGATCTCGGCAAAGACAACGAGCGCAACCCCTACGGGCGTGACGCGTGCACGACCACGTGCCGCCGCGCTCCGTACTGCGGCGACGGCCGCATCCAGCCCGAGTTCGACGAGGAGTGCGACGGCGGCGCGGGCTGCGACTCGCGGACGTGCAAGCGCGTGGTCGTCGAGTGAGCGATGCCCGGAGCCGCTCCGTCAGTGAGTGACGGGGCGGCTCCTCGTCGTGTCGTCAGTCGGTCGACGAAGGCGGTGCGCCGTACACGGGCGCCGGGTTCGGCGGCCCTCCCTCGCTCCCGCCGGTGTTCGTCACCTGCCCACCCGCGCCGCCGTCCGTTGGGAACGGCGGCGCGCCGTAGAGCGGCACGATCCCGATGCCGCCGGTACCGAGCCCACCGCCGACGCTGGGCTTGCCGCCTGCTCCCGGCGTTCCCCCTTCCGGATTCACCGCGCCGCCACTGCCGACGACGCCGCCGGTGCTCGGGGCGCCACCCGCGCCGATCGAGCCGCCGCTACTCACCGTGCCGCCACTGTTCGGCACGCCACCCGTGCTCGGCGTGCCCCCGCTGCTCGCCCGACCGCCGGCGCCCATCGTGCCACCCGTGATTTCTCCGGGCCCCCCGGCGGGCGCGCCGTAAACGGGACCCACGGCCCAGCCTCCCGTGCTCGTGTCGCCCCCGAGCCCGCCGTCGATCCCGCCGCTGCCGTCGGACGAATCGCCCGCCTGGGCTTCGTCGTCGCTCGAGTCGCCGGTCGAGCCGCCGCATCCGGTGACGAGCGCCGACGCCCCGAGCAGGGTGCCGAACGCGAGCGTCGCCGCCCGTCCGAGGCGCATCGGCGGGAGCCTTCGCGGCGGAGCTCCGGACAGCTCGAGAGGAGCCGCACAGAACGGACAGGAGGTTTCGTGGGTGCGCACGTGGCGGCTGCAGCTCGGGCAAGGAACGAGATGACTCATGGTCGGCTCTCCGCGCTGGGATCGTCTTCGACGACGATGTCGAACAGCGAATGATCGAAAGGATGTCCGGGCGCCGGGGCGACCTGGACGAGCCGCTCGCGCTTTCCGCGAGCGCGCATCTCGAGCGCTCGATGGTGGCAATAGGGGTTGTTGCCGCCGCGCCCGAAGAACACGAAAGCCGTCCACGTGCAGCCCGCGCGGCACTCGTCGGCGTAGTAGCAGGTCCGGCAGAACCCCCAGAGGTCGTCGACCGTGCGATCGCGCGTGTAGCGCAGCGGCGTCGAGCGCTCCCAGATGTCGACGAGCTCGTCGTCGCGAACGTTACCGCCCGTCCACGCGTTGGTCGGCAGCGACGGACAGCCCTTGATGCTGCCGTCGGCCTCGATACCCAGCGTGAACCGCCCGGCGCCACAGCCGCCGTTGTATCCGAGCGGCATCGTCCCGCGCAGCACGCCCTCGAACGGGCCGAAGA
>QGUH01001082.1 GCA_003242355.1 Pseudomonadota bacterium | reverse complement strand
GGCAGAGCGAGTTGTTTTTAAGGGACCTCGGGCCCGCTCACCTCCTGCCAGAACTCGCCGATGCGCTGCTCTATGCGGATCCAACCGAGCGTGGCCCCGAGGCGGAGCGTGTACCAGGGCTTCTGCGCTTCGAGCTCGACGCCTGCCCGGTGGTACTCGATGAGGCCGCCGATCCCCCCGGCGAAGTACGGATCGTCGAGGGCCTCGTCCAAGAACAGCTCGATGGCGTCGCGGCTGCCGTATCCGAGCAGGCGCAACGCGAAATCGTGGCCGAGGTCGATCTTGGCGATCGCCTGATAGTCGAGATACACGGGCGCCGCGAGGACGGAATAGGCGTCTTCGGGCACGAAGTTCTCGAAGAAGAAGTCGATGTTGCTGCGGCGAACGGCTGCGGCGATGCCGGCCCGCTCACCGAGCGGAGTCTCCACGAACGCGGAGCTGTCGATGAAGTTCAGATCGACGATGGCGCGCAACCGCTCCGCGTCGGGATCGCGCAGCTTCACTTCGACGACGCCGCCCGTCGACCTTCCGTATCGAACGGAGAAGTTTCCCGGATAGAGCTCGACGCGCTCGACCAGGTGCGGGCTCACGAAGCTCGTGAGTCCGCCGAAGTGGTAGAGGAACGGCACGGGCGTTCCGTTCAGGAACGTCTTGCTTTCGTGGGGCGCGGCGCCGCGCAGAATCGGATCGCCGTAGGAGCGGCCCACGCCGGGCAAAAGCTCCACGGTGCGGAGCACGTCGCCGCGCGTGCCCGCGGCCTTGCGGATGATCGTGGCGTCCACCCGCCGGCGCGTGACCTCACGCGGAGGCGCCTCCACCGTCGCGGTGGCTTCGAACTCCAGCGGTTCTCGCGAGCTCGGAGCTTCCGCGTCGACGGCGGTGGTCGGCGTCGGTGCCGGAGGCGTGGGAGCAGGGAACGGGGCGACGGGCGGTGATGCTTCGGGCGGCGACGCTTGCGGTGGCTCGTCTTCTTCGGGCGGCTCGAAGTCGTAGGCGTACCGAATGACGGCCGGAACGGGAGCCCCACCGCGGCGCGCGGGATCGAACTCGAGGTGTCGCGCGGCTTCGAGCGCCGCCGCATCGAGCTCGCCGCCCGATTGGACGACCCGCGCGTCCGTCACTCTCCCCGTTTCGTCGATCACGAGCTCGAGCACGACGCGCACGGGATGGCTCGGCGGCGCAGGGGGTTCGGCCGGAACGGCTCGGATCACGCGCGGAGGCACGATCGCGTCGGGCGCGTCGGCGACTTGTGCGTGGACCTTCGCAGAGGCGAGCAACAGCGTGAGGACGAAGGGAGCAGCGAGAAAGCGCACGAGAATTCCACCAGCAGCGTCCGCACCGTGCGAACGCCCCTTCGTTCCCGCTCGCTCCCGGATCGTTCACGAGAAAATCGCGACCGTTTTCTTCTCCCTGACCGCGTATCGCTTCGAGCCGCCCCGCGGGCCGGCAGGGGGAGCGTGGCGCTCGACCGTCAGCGCGGGCGACAGCGCAGAGCGGCTGCCCAGGTTCGGTGATCGGCCGTGTACGCGAGCAGGCCGCCGCCTGCGAAGCCCACGAGCGACGCGTCGGAAAACGCCTTCGAGCGGACGATCACGGTGCCGCGCTCGATGCCCTGCGCCTCGAGCACGCCGAGCACCAGCTCTTGCGGCGATCCCGGTTCTTTGCTGGCCGGGCGCGCGAACACCACCGTGGTCTTCCCGCAGAGGGACGCCGCGGCGACGGGCGACGTGTTCGCGCCATTGGGGAAGGGGATGAACGACGCCGGAACGTCCACGCGCGGCTCGCGGCCGACGTGGATTTGCGCGAGCCCGAAGTGCACGACGTCGCGCTCGATCGGCACGAGGGCCCAAACGTCTTCTTTCAGCGTCGCAGCGAACACTTCCGTGGTCGACTGCGAGCCGGCGCCGACCCACGCCACCTGATCCGCGCCGAGCACGACGCGGCCCGCGTCGAAGCGAATGCGGCGCGCGTGCAGCGGAGTCATGCCGCTGCGCCCGTCGATGGAGAGCAGCATCCACGCCGTGCCTTGATCGGCGAGCGCCACGCTGCTCGCTCCAGCGCCATCGGGCGTGAGCGTTCGCCGCCTTTTTTCG
>QGUH01001081.1 GCA_003242355.1 Pseudomonadota bacterium | reverse complement strand
GTGCCCCCGCTCGCGCGCATCACGCCCGCGCCGACTCGAAAGGCCGGCGAACGGCCGTCTGCAGGGCATTCGGCTTGGGGCTGAATACCGCCTTCGGAGCCGTCGGTCGTCGCCACCGGGATGCCGCCCGTGAAAGCTCGCCCCGGGGTTTCGTCCGAAAACGAGACGAAGTGCAAAAACCGAGAACCGAGCACGCCGCCGACTCGCGAATGCGCTGCGGCATCGAATCCGCTGGAAGTCGCGGCATGCGCTCGGCACGGACGAATGCCGTGGGGGTAACTCCACGTGCGCTGGCCCCTGGTCCGGAGAAACGGCGGCACGCGACAACGTTGACCGCTGTCTCGTCTGCGGCCTAACTGTGCGGCTCGAGGGCGCTCCGCGCTGCACATGCCATGTCCGACTTCCCCTTCCAAAATCCGGATCTTCCGATCGAGGCCCGCGTCGACGACCTGGTCTCCCGACTCACGCTCGAGGAAAAGGCGGCGCAAATGCTGCACGAGGCGCCTGGCATTCCGCGCCTCGGGGTGCCGCCGTACAATTGGTGGAACGAATGCTTGCACGGCGTCGCGCGTGCCGGCATTGCGACCGTGTTCCCGCAGGCCATCGGGCTTGCGGCGATGTGGAACCCGGCACGCCTCTTCGAGATCGCGACGGCCATCGCCGACGAAGCGCGCGCAAGCACCACGAGTTCCTGCGGCAGGGCGATCACGGCATGTACAAGGGGCTTACGTTCTGGAGCCCCAACATCAACATCTTCCGTGATCCACGCTGGGGCCGCGGTCACGAGACGTACGGCGAGTGTCCGTATCTCACCTCGAAGCTCGCCGTGGCCTTCTGCAAGGCCCTGCAGGGCGATGACCCGAAGTACCTGAAGCTCGTCGCCACGGCGAAACACTTCGCGGTGCACAGCGGGCCCGAAGCGCTCCGGCACAGCTTCGATGCGGTGGTGTCGCCCAAGGATCTGCGCGAGACGTACTTGCCCGCGTTCCACGCCTGCGTCGTGGAAGCGGGCGTGCACAGCGTGATGCCGGCGTACAACCGGACGAACGGCGAGCCGTGCTGCGCGAGCGAGACCTTGCTCCAGAAGATCCTGCGGGAGGAGTGGGGGTTCGACGGCTACGTCGTCAGTGACTGCTGGGCGGTTCGCGACTTCCACGAAAACCACAAGGTGACGAAGACGCCCGAGGAGTCCGCGGCGATGGCCGTCAAGGCGGGCTGCGACCTCAACTGCGGCTGTACTTACCAGCACATCCCGAGCGCCGTCGCCCAGGGCCTGCTCAGCGAAGCCGACCTCGACGCGTGCGTGAAGCGGCTCTTCCGCGCGCGCTTCCTGCTCGGCATGTTCGATCCGCCGGAGCGGGTGCCGTACGCCTCGATCCCGTACGAGGTCAACGACTGCGAGAAGCACCGGGAGCTGGCGCGAATCGCCGCGCGCGAGTCCATCGTCCTTCTGAAGAACAACGGCGTTTTGCCGCTCAAGAAGGATCTGAAGAGCATCGCCGTCATCGGCCCGAACGCGTACGACCCGCACGTGCTCGTCGCCAACTACTTCGGTATTCCTTCGCGCGCGGTGACGCCGCTCGACGGCATTCGCAACGCCGTCTCGGCCGCCACGAAGGTTTGGTACACCGACGGCTGCAAGCTGCTCGGCACGGCTACCGATGGCCTGAACCGCGCGGGCAACCTGTCCGAGGCGCGCAGCATGGCCCAGCGCGCCGACGTCGTCGTGTTGTGTCTCGGGCTCAACGCCGAGATCGAGGGCGAGCAGGGCGACGCGAGCAACTCCGAAGCCGCCGGCGACAAGGTGGATTTGTCGCTCACGGGCCTGCAGCAGCGGTTGCTCGAGGAGATCGTCGCGCTCGGCAAACCGACGGTGCTCGTGCTAACCGCCGGAAGCGCGCGCGACGTTTGGTGGGCGCAGGAGAACGTCGAGACAATCGTCGGCGCCGGGTACCCGGGGGAGGGGGGGGGAACCGCCATTGCCGAGGTGCTTTTCGGCGACGTGAATCCGGGCGGCAGGCTGCCCATCACGTTCCCGCGCAGCATCGCCGACGTTCCGGAGTTCACCGATTATCGAATGAAGGGACGTACCTAC
>QGUH01001080.1 GCA_003242355.1 Pseudomonadota bacterium | reverse complement strand
GCGAGCACGCTGGGAACGGTTCCAGTGGCGTGGCCCCGCCGCACGAGATCGAGGTAGCTGCGTGCGACGGCGTCCGGCGAGAAGCCGTGCTGATCGAGGAACTCGCCCGCGATGCGGAGCACGGCCGCGCCGGAGAGGACGCCGCGCTCGAGCAGCACGAACGCCGCCTGCAAGTAGTTGTAGAAGGGAACGAGCCGCGAGCCGTACGGACGGAATCGGCTCGGCGGCGTCTGATTGTCGAGGTGGATCAGAATGCGATCGACGACGGGCACGCGGGGCACCTGAGCGAGCGCCCGACGGCACGCGACGAGCGTCGCTTCGTAGGCGTGCCCGGCGCGCAGCACGCGCTCGAGCTCGCTGGCCGAAACCGTTCCCGCGCACAGATCCGCATAGAGCGAGTAGACGAACGCGTCGGATTCCGAGTCGTCTCCGACGAGCACTTCGCGCGGCGCCATCCCCGAGCCGAGCCGTCGCTCGTCGCGCACGCGCGCCTTGAGCAGCTCGGGCAGCTTGTAGCCGAGCTGGTCGCGCAGCGCCTGGAAGCGCAAAAAGAGCAGGTTCGAGAGGTTGGGCTTGAGCGTGAGCTCGTTCCAGCGCACGCCATCGAGCTCGAGCTTGGCGACGAGCTTGCGCCGCATCTGGCGCGGGCTGCCGCTCAGGATGTGCACCCACGCGCCGCGCGAGGAGAGCTCGCGCAACACCGCGGCCGCGCCCGGTACCGAGCGCTTTCGCTCCGGCGGCTCGAGCGCCGCCGTGACGAGCTCGCGCAGGGTGTCGAAGCGGCTGCGCAGATAGGTTTTGTCGAGATCCCACCGGGTGATGAGCTCGTGGATGGGCACGGCGCTCAGAGGGCCCGAGCGCGGCGCCTGCTCCCGCTGGTTGGCCTCGTTCACGATGCCCAGATGCGCCGGGTGTCGTTCAGAGTCGAGAGCAAATCGTGCGCCCCGGACCGGCGCGCCACCTCGATCGCCTGTTCGATGTACCCCAGTGCCTCTCCGGAGCGCCGGCGTCCGTACGCGACGTGGGCCAACGCCGAGAGCAGCCGGGCGCGATCCGCCCCGCTCGGGCCGGCGACGTCGAGAGCTTCGCGCAGCACGCCCTCCGCGTCGGAGTAGTTGCCCGCGCGGGTGAGCGAGGCGCCCAGCTTCTGTCCGAAGATGACGACCGCACGCAAGGGATCGTCGAGCTGCCCGCGCGCGATCTCCTGGCGTGCGATCTCGAGGCCCCGGCGCAACGACAGGATCTCGGTCTCGAGATCCTCGCGCGCGGCGGCGCGCTCGGCCACTTGCTCGAGCAGCCAGAGCGCCTGGAACGATTCGGCGGCTTCGCACGCATGCAGCGCCGAAACCTCGAGGGGAAAGCCGAGGCGATCCCCCGCATCGAGCGCTTTGCGGTGGAGCTCCCGCTTCACGGCGACGGGAATGCCGGCGATCACGATCTCGCGCAAGAGCGGGTGCGACGTGCCGATCGTGCCCTCGATCAGCTCGACCATGCCCGCGCGCAAGAGTGCCTCGATGGCCGCATCGAGATCCTCCGGCTTCGGCAGCAGCTCGGCGATCGTGTCGGGCAACATGCGATCGCCGAGCACCGCGATCGCTTGGAGCACCCGGCGCGCTCGAGGCTCGAGGTTGTCCACGCGCAGAGCAATGAGATCCGCCAGGCGGGCGGGAGGATCGCTGCCCCCTTCGAGCGCATAGCGCACGACCTGCTCGACGTACATCGGCAGAATCCCGCGCCCACTGTCCGGGATCCGCACCCGATCGGCGGCCCGCCCCGAACGAAGCAGTCGCGAAGCGGCGGACTGGGGAAGCCCTTCGAGCACGCACTGCCCGAAGCGCGCGTCCCACCCCGGGTCGAGGCCGGGCGCGTGCGCCGCCACGACGAGCGCGCGCACCGCGGGGGGATCGCTCAGCAGATCGCGGAAGGCGTTGCGGCTCGGCACGTCGACCTCGTCGAGGTCGTCGAGCACGAGCACCACCCGCCCGCGCGCCGCAGCCGTCGAGAACGCCCAGCGCAAGGTCGAGGACACGGCGCCGCGCGCGCCGGGCCCCGAACGAGAACGACACACGGAGCACGGCGCCAAAAATCCTCGAGGG
>QGUH01000141.1 GCA_003242355.1 Pseudomonadota bacterium | reverse complement strand
CTTTTGTACGGCGGGATTCCCCGGTCGGTGTGGGGGGGTCGGTGGGCGGCCCGGTCAAAGTCGCTTCCAGTTGGAACGTGGACGAGCGGTTCAGCTCGGTCTCTCCGTTGTTCATCGCGCCCTCTCGACAGGAACTGCCACTCGGAACCCCCGGCCCCCGCTACTTCGCTTCGCAATGCTCGATGCGCCGGCTTGCCCCTCGGCGCACGGGCGGAAGTTTGCCCGTGCGTGAAGCCGGTGAACTTGGGGGGCGGGACTCGCGGCCAGCCCCAATCGTGCGCGAGCCAATCATGTTCCCGTGGGCCTCGGACGAGTCGTTATCTCCGGGAGGGCGCATCCTTGCCCATGAGGCTGAGTACGGCAAGCGATTTCGGAGCAACGCGAACCCGTCGCACAACGCCGCGTCGCGCGTGTTGGGACGCCTCGTTCTCTTGCACTCGACGAGACGTCGTGTGCGCGAAATCGCAGCACGCAGGGTGCAACCAAGCCGTTTTTTCCTCGTGCGCCACGTTCTTTCGGGGCGCCATCGAAATAATCACTATGACACCGAGACTCACGTTCTCGAGAATGCGGGTGCCTTCGATCCAGGATGCATCGCCGAGGTTTCATGCTCGGATAGGTGTCCGAAGCGCTAGCCGCGGGACGACGAGCGCCAACGAAATCCCCATGGGTCCGCTTCGCATTCGAACGCGTCGATGCGCAGCGACGTCGGTTGGTAAAGGTGGCGCTCTCCCGCGTCAACATTCCGGTGCGCGTAGGCGTCCGCAGCTCGCGAGCAAGCCCGTTTTCGCTGCCCCGAGGCGCCCGTACGCGATTGATGGAAATCATCGCCCGCGCGCGGCGCGTCCGAAATTGCGCCAGCCGCGCTCGTTGCGCGTGTCGCGGACGCCGCGCCCCGGGGTTTCCTCCCGCATCGATCGGCCGTTCTTCCACGTCCCGTCGGACGTGTCGAAAGAGTGCGCGAAACCGGGAGCGCGAAGAAGCAACGCGCACGAACACTCGGCAGGTGGGCCACATCCCGTCGGACGTGTCGAAAGAGTGCGCGAAACCGGGAGCGCAAGAAGCAACGCGCACGAACACTCGGCAGGTGGGCCTCGACCGCGTGGAGGGAGGTTCCTCTTCCCGATCGATGCAGTTTTTCGTGGAGCACGCCAGTGACCTGGTTTTTCGCTCATGCGCGAGAGGGCGCAGCACCGGCGTCCGTCGTGCTGGGAGAGACGACGGTCTGCGAAGGGTTGCTGCTTTTTTGCGATGACGCGGGTGAGCTCCGCTCGTTGCTGCGAGAACGGGCAGGGGCGGCGTCCATCGAGCAGGGAGAGATTGCGGTTCGAGAAGGCGTCGCCGTTTTTTCTCGTGCGGAAGCGGAGGGCTACCGGTAGCGGTCGCGCGCGGTGCTGCTTCGAGCGAGCGGCTACTGCTTCTTCGCGATTGCGCGGGCGAGCTGTTCCTTGCTCATGCGAGAGCGCCCCGCGATGCGAAGGTCTTTGGCTTGCTGGTAGAGCTCCTGCTTGGAGCTCCCGTAATAGTCGACGCCGCCGAAGGTCTCCCCTTGCCCGCGTCGTTTGGCCTCGGTCGTCGGCTGCGCCGAACGCGGATCGGACGGACCCCTCCGGTCTTTTGGTATCCAGCGGCCGCCCTGCTTCTTGAACGTGCGCTTGAGCGCTGCGAACGCCGTGCGGTGGGCGCGCTCTCCCTCCCCGTACCGCTCGACGGCGTTGTCGTGCGCCTTGACCCACGTCCGCTGCGCCTTCGAAGGTGAACGCCGGAGCGTCGACGGAATCTCCTTCTGCCCGGGCATCGCCCACCCAGCTGCACGAAGCGAGCCAAGAGCGGTACGCACCCGTTCGAGCCTACGTCCATCGTTCATCCATCACTGGGCCCTCGTCCTGGGCGAGAGCGGCGTTCGGGCGGGAGCACCGTCCGAGCCGAGAGCGCCGCGCGGCAAGCAATGTTCGCGGCGAGGGCGAGGCCAGCAGCGCTAGGCGGAAGCCCGGTTGGGCGAGAGCGTCGTTCGCGTGACGGGGTCGTCCGGGCGAGAGCTGCGGGCGAGGACCTCACGAGTCAGCCGGAGCAGGTGAGCCGAGCTGATGGGGCAAGTATCTTGATTGGGCGAATATTACGGGAGCCCGACTTCGAGCGAGATCCCGTCGAGGTTTGGGCTTTTTGCGTTGGGGGCGTCCTGCGCTGCTCGGCACGCGCGGGGCCCCTTCCGATGCGGGCCCCATGCTCGGCGCCGTCACCCAGGTGGATGGTCTCGTCAGGGGTGGGTGCCGGGTGAGGACGCCCGAGGCGATGCCGAGTCGTCGCGCTTCGAGCCGAGCTCGGCCGGGCGTCGGCTCGGTGGGTGAGGACGTCTGCGACGACTCCGAGTGGTCGAATTTCGGGGGGCGCTCGGGCGGCGGTCGTTTCAGCGGGTGACGACGTCTGCGGCGATGCCGAGGCAGAGGAGGGCGACCCAGAGCACGTTCAGGACGGCGATGAAGCGAGTGACGAAGGGTTCGTCGGCGAGATGCATGAAGACGACGAGGACGATGCCCGCTTTCACGGCGGCGATGGAGAGGGCGATGGTGACGGCCCAGCGATGGGGAACGAGGCCCGCGGCGGCGAGGCTGAGCGTCGTGAGAACCACGAGCAGAATCCAGGCGACGAAGTACCGTCGCCCGCTCGGGACTGCCGTCGTGTCTACGCCGCGAGGTGCATGAGCAGCCATGGCAAAATCCAATCGATGGCTACGAAGTGGGAGGAGAGGAGCCGAGATCGCGACTCGTGGCGCATCCGGGAGCAGGGGCGCGAATGGCGCCGCGATGGCGTGGTGCGCTCGCGGCCCGTCGGGAGCGCGGTGGTGTTCATGCGACGAGGTACGTGAGGGGTCATGGGAAGATCCAAATGACGCTTACGACGTGCCGGCAGACGAGCGGAGATCGAGAGGTTGTCGGCGTGTTCGAGAGCGGGGGAGGGCGGCGCGTCGGAGGAGGGGAGGAATGCAGGGCGCCGGGTCGGCGTGGCGCGCTCGCGGCCGTTCGGGCGCGGTGGTGTTCACGCGACGAGGTACATGAGGGGCCAGAGGAAGATCCAGATGACGTCTACGAGGTGCCAGTAGAGGACGCTGAGCTCGAGGGAGGTGTGGCGGTGCGGCGTGTAGCGTTCGCGCAGCGTGAGAACGAGCACGACGGTCAACGCGGTGAGGCCTCCGATGACGTGGAGGGCGTGCAGGCCCGTCATGAAGTAGTACAAGGTGAAGAAGAGGTTGGCGCCGCGCGTGGGGAGCTCGGCGAAGCGGTAGGCGCTGCCGGGGAAGATGCCGTGGGAGAAGTGGTCGGCGTACTCGAAGCCTTTGAGCACGAGGAAGGTGAGGCCCAAGGCCAGAGTGACGACGAGCGAGAGCGCGGCGGCGCGCGCGCGACTCCTTCTGATGGAGTGAACCGCCCACGCCGCGAAGAAGCTCGAGGTGATCAGGATGAAGGTGTTGATCGTGCCAATGGCGCGATCGTTGTGGTGGGAGGCTTCGACGAACTCGGCGCCGAAGCCGTTGCGGTACGCGGTATAGAGCCCGAAGAGCGCGCCGAACAGGAGCACCTCGCTCGTGAGGAAGAGCCACATCCCGACGTGCGCGGCATGCTCTTGCTTCGCGAAGTTCTCGAAGTGATCGGCGTGGGGCTCGATGGTTTCGAGGGGCTGGGTGTGGGCCATGTCAGCCGACCTCCGGCAGGTGGAAGTCGTAGGGGCCCCGGTCCATCTTGGGTTGCACGACGAAGTTGTGCTTGGGGGGTGGCGAGGCGGAGAGCCACTCGTAACTGCGCGCGTCCCACGGGTTGCGATCGGCGCGGCGGCCGTGGAATAGCGCCACGAGCAGGTAGATCAGCGTGAGCAGCATGCCGAAGGCGAGGATGCTCGCGCCCGCGGTCGAGAGCACGTTGAGCCACTGGTACTCCTCCGGATAGCTGTAATAGCGGCGCGGCATGCCGGCGTTGCCGAGGAGGAACTGGGGCATGAACGTGAAGAAGAAGCCGGTGAACACGGTGATGGAGGAGACCATGCCCCAGCGCTCCGAATAGAGTCGCCCGAACATCTTCGGAAACCAGTAGTGGAGCGCGGCGAGATACGCCGTCAGGGTTCCGCCGACCATGATGAAGTGGAAATGGGCGACGACGAAGTAAGTGTCGTGCCAATGCACGTCGAGCGACGACGTCGCCACGGCGACTCCCGTCATGCCGCCGAAGACGAACAGGAACAAGAACCAGAAGAAGTAGAGCATCGGGGTCTCGAAGGAGATGAGCCCCTTGCGCAACGTGGCCGTCCACGTAAACACCTTGATGGCCGAGAAGATGGCCACGAACATCGAGAGAATGCCGAAGATGCCCGCGTCGAACAGGGACATCCCGGCGACGAACATGTGGTGTCCCCAGGTGAGGAAGCCCACGAAGGCGATGCCGAGCGACGAGTAGGCGATGGCGCGGTACGAAGCGGGGCGATTGTGGGAGAACGTGCAGACCACTTCGGAGATCACCGCCATCGCCGGCAGGATCATGATGTAAACGGCAGGGTGCGAGTAGAACCAGAACAGGTGTTGGAAGAGGATGGGATCGCCTCCGAGCACCGGATCGAAGATGCCGAGATTCCAGGTGTGATCGACCGCCACGAGGAGCAGGGACATGCCGAGCACCGGCGTCGCGAGGACTTGGATGATGCTCGTGGCGTAAATCGACCAGACGAAGAGCGGTAGCTTGTGCCACGTCAAGTTCTTCGCCCGCATCGTGTGGACGGTCGCGATGAAGTTGAGCCCGGTCATGATCGAGGAGAGGCCGAGCACGAAAACGCCGAGTCCGATGAGCGACACGGAGGTGGGGCTCGTGGTGCTGTACGGCGTGTAGAACGTCCAGCCCACGTCGGCACCGCCGTCGATGATGGCGAAGAGGGTGAGCGCGGAGCCGAGGAGGTAGGCGTAGAAGCTGCCGAGGTTCACGCGCGGGAACGCCACGTCCTTGGCCCCCAGCATGATGGGCAGCATGAAATTGCCGAACGACGCCGGGATGGCCGGGATCATGAACATGAAGACCATCACGATCCCGTGCAGCGTGAAGAGCCGGTTGTACGTGCCGGCATCCATCAGCGTGCGCTCGGGCGTCAGCAGCTCGAGACGCATCACGAGCGCGAAGATGCCGCCCAGGAACAGCGACGCCGCGGTCGTGACGAGAAACATCACGCCGATGCGCTTGTGGTCGCGCGTGAGCAGCCACGACGCGATGCCGCGCTCGGCGCGGAGATAGTCGGTGACCTCGGTGCCCGAAAGCGGGTCGACCGAGGGAATGGCGGAGGGCGACAGGGCGGTGGTCGTCATGGCGTCTTCTCGGTGCCCTCGGATTGCGTGGCGCCGTCGGAGCGCGAACCGGATGGCGGCGAGCTCTGCGGCGCGCTTTGAGAGCCCGGCGGCCCGCCGGTGTTCGGCGGGTTCTTCTCTTTGGAGCTCTCGTCTCGCGGAGAGCCGTTCGCGGTGTCGTTCGTTCGAGAGCCCTTCGCCGGAGCGCCATCGGTTCGTGGGGCGCCTTTTCCTCGAGCGTCGTCGTTCTGCGGAGTGCCGCTTGCTGGAGCGCCGTTGGTTTGCGGAGAACCGTTTGCTCGAGAGCCGTTCGTTTGCGGAGCGCCGCTTGCTGGAGCGCCGTTGGTTTGCGGAGCGCCGTTTGCGGGAGCGCCGTCGCCGGGCAGGCCGTCGGCGCGCGTGGGGGAGGTGCCGACGAGGGGGCCGGGCACGACGGGAACGAGGGTGCGGGGGCTCTCGGTCGGAAGCTCGATGGACGGCGCGGTGGGCGGGACGAGCGGCGAGGCGCGGAGCTCGCGTGGCTCGCGGGCGAGCTCGCGGATGTATTCGACGAGTGCGCCGACCTCGGCAGCCGTGAGCAGCCCCTGGTAGGAGGGCATCAGCGCCGGGTAGCCGCGGCGGATCTTGGCGTTCGGGTCCATCATCGATTCGGTGAGGTACGCGGCGTCGGCGACGACCTCGTTGCCATCCTCGAGCTCGACGCGCGTTCCGAATACGCCGGCCCAGGTCGGGCCGATGTGCGGGGTGCCGTCGGCGGTGTGGCAGCGCAAGCACCCCTGAGTGACCGCGACACGCTCGCCCATCTCCGCGAGGGAGACCGGTTCCCCCGGGACCTGACCGACCACGGCGGGCTCGACGTAGCGCGGGCCGGGAACTTGCAGTCGATCGAGCTCCTCGATCGCGGCGACGTAATTTTGCCCCGTGAGCGCGACGACCTCGGCGCGCATCGTGGAATGCCCCTCGCCACAGTACTCGGTGCAAAAGACCGGATAGACGCCGGGCTCCTCGACCTCGAACCAGAGCTCGGTGACGCGACCGGGGACCACGTCCTTCTTCACTCGGAACTGCGGGACGAAGAAGCTGTGGATGACGTCGCGCGAGCTCATGATCAGACGCACCGGGCGGTTCGTCGGCACGTAGAGCACGCCATTGGAGGTGTGCCCGCTCGGATAAACGAACGTCCACATCCATTGTTTGCCGGTGACGTGAATGTCGAGCGTGTTCGCCGGAGGCGTTTGGATGTGGACGAACTGACGGAAGCCGATGATCCACCAGACCAAAAAGAGCACGAGCAAGAACGCGATGACGGCGAACTCGAGCCAGTAGGGCATGCCGCCCGGGCCATGGTGCGCGTTGGCGTCGAGCCCGAGCGTTCCGCGCGCCGCGGAGCGCCGATACTTGAGGATGAAATACCCCGCGAACAGCGCGACGGCGGTCGCGCCAAGCATCGTGACGATGATCACGAAGTAGTGGAGCTCGTCGATGTCCCGCGCGATCGTGGACGATTGCGAGGGCAGGAACAGAATGGTTCGCAAAAACTCATTCACGGTCCGCGCGCGCTCCCTTCCTGGACAAAAGGACGATGCCGAGGCAGAGCGCGAGCAAGACGCCGCCTGCCCCGATCCGGAACCAACGCTCGATCAATCCCCGATAGCGAGCGGCCACGCCGTCGAAACGGAAGCAGGCGAGCGCGCGTTCGAGGATCGTTCCGCGAGTGGGCTCGCCGGCGAAGGCCGCGCGTACTTCTTCCGGATCGAAGCGGATTCCGTGGAAGTAACGCAGCACTTCCCCCGTCGGCGAGATGGCGAAAATCACTGCCGGGTGCGCGTACTGTTCGGTGCGCTCGTCCCACCGGTATCGGAAACCAACGGCGTTCGCGACGGCGTCGATGGCGGCCCTTTCGCCGACCAGGAACGGCCAGAGCTCGCGTCGATCGGGGTAGCCGGCGTGGGCGAGCATCGTGGCCTGCGTGCGCGCCGCCTCGTGGAACGTGTCGCGTGGATCGATGCTGATCGTGACGACACCGTACTCGCTGCCGAGCTTCGCCTCCGAGCTCTTGACGAGCTCGCCGACCCCGCGCAGCACGAGGCTGCAGAGCATGCTGCAGCCGTTGTAGGCGAGCACCAAGAGCGTCGGTTTGCCGTTGCCGACGAGCTCGCCGAGCCGAACGCTGCGACCGTCGCTCGCGACGAAGCGGGTTTCGAGGGGCAGTCGCGCACCGACGCGCTCGTCCACACCGATGCCGAGCATCGCCGGGGGCGGCGTCGTGGCGCCGACCTCGGGGCGAACGCGCAGCGCGGCGCGGGCAGGCTCGGCACGAGACGTGCAGGGCGTCGCGAGCGACGCGGCGAGCGCCACGCAGACGATTCCCACGAGCCGCTTCATCGGTCTTCCCGCGGTGGTGGCTCGAGCGGCACCGGCGGCCTGCGCCGGCTCGGCTGACGTTCGAGGTAGAGCTCGATGGCCCGTTCGAGCGGAATGTGG
>QGUH01001079.1 GCA_003242355.1 Pseudomonadota bacterium | reverse complement strand
CGCCCGCCCCCACCGTAATCCTCCACGAGGGGCTCACCGCCCCTCGAGCACCCCGACGCGACTTGCTTCGCTCGTCGCGGGCTCGCTTCGCTCGCGGGAAGTGACGGCTGAGTCAGGGGCTGACAACAAGGGGCGTTCGCTTCGGGCATGGGCCCGCTTTGGGTCCGCCTCGCACAACGAAGCAACGCGCCGTCCCTGTGACTCACTCCGGGCCCCTTCGCGCCGAGAACGGCCCAAGGAGCCGCGGAGCACACGCCGGCGAAGTGGCCGAGGTTGAGCTCCCGCATTGCCGAACATTAGCCGGGCCGCACTCGAGCCCGTCGCGGAGCGCCGCGCGAAGCGCGGCGCGCAGCAGGGCGCGGCCTTCGATCGAGCTGCCTCGTGACGCCGACAGGCCCCACGCCGTTCAACCCTGCCCATCAGGCGGCGTCCACATCACTGCTCAACGAGAGCGGGAGCGACCCTCGGCCCGACGCCGGAGGGTGCTTCGCGGTGACGAGCCGTTTTCGGGCAAGCAAAAGCGACGCGCCGTGCTCCTCGAATCGCGATACGGTAAGGAGTTTTGCGGCGCACGCCGTCCGGATCCGCATCCTGGGGAGGAGCGTTTGGGGCGCGTGGGCGTCGAGGGCGCATCCCGGCAAGCGGTTTGACGGCCCGGCGTTTCGAAAAATGCGTTCCGGCTCGTAATTTCAGGTGCCCAGGGCACCCAAAATTCCTTTCTGGAATGCAATCGCGCGGGCGACACCGCACCGAAGCCGCATCACCGAATGCAATTTTCGGCGGGTCCCCCCGTCGAAGCGCCCTCCCGGAACGAAAATTGGATGGCACTCCGAAGCGGAATTTCGATCGGGAATGTGAATCGCGACACCGATGGCGGCAATTGCGCTTCCAGGAATGCAAAAATGGCGACAGTGACCGGCAAATTGCTTGCCGCCATGTAGCAAGGCGGAGGAGCTGAGGCCGAAGCCGTTCCTCCAGCGGGCCCGCGACAGGGCTCCGTGGACGGGGCGCCGCGCGGCTTGCGCCGCGATGGCCACCGGTCTCGTGACCCGTCGCCGTTCGTCGTCGTTCCGCACGATTTCGGCGCGTTCCAACCGTTTGCCGCTCTAAAATCCCGCCTCACGACGCGGAGCGCGCGCTCGGTCGAGGAGGAACGACGATGCGAATCGGTGTGCTGGGAACGGGAGTGGTTGGGCAGACGATTGCGACGAAGCTCGTTTCGCTCGGCCACGACGTGAAGATGGGCTCGCGGACGGCGGGCAACGAGAAGGCGCGCGCCTGGGTGGCGCGAGCCGGCAGCCGCGCCTCCGAAGGAACCTTCGCGGACGCGGCCGCGTTCGGTGAGCTCGTGTTCAACTGCACGCGCGGTGAGAGCTCGCTCGTCGCGCTCGACGCGGCGGGCGCCGATAACCTCCGCGGCAAAATCCTGGTCGACGTCGCCAATCCGCTCGACTTCTCCAAGGGGTTTCCGCCCACGCTCTCCGTTGCCAACGACGATTCTCTCGGTGAGCGCATCCAGCGCGCCTTCCCGGAAACGCGCGTGGTAAAGACGCTCAATACCGTCCACTGCGAGGTGATGGTGAACCCCGCGCGCATCCCGGGCGATCACACGATCTTCGTGAGCGGCAACGATCCGAGCGCGAAGGCGGAGGTGCGCGAGCTGCTCGTGAGCGGCTTCGGGTGGAAAGACGTGATCGATCTCGGCGACATCGGCACGGCGCGCGGCACCGAGGCCTACCTGCTCCTCTGGGTACGCCTCTACGGCGTCCTGAAGAGCGCCGACTTCAACGTCCGCGTCGTTCGTTCCTGAGCTCGGCGTTCGCGCGTGCCGAAAATGCGCCGCCGCGCGCTCGTCCGCGGCGGTGCGGAGGAGCTCCTCCGCGTCGTTCGTTCCCGAGCTCGGTTTTTCGCGGGCGCAGCGAGCCGTGCCGTGCAGCCGTCACGCGGCGGTGCGGGCGAGCCACCCGCGCGGCGTTCGTTCCCGAGCTCGGTGTTGGCGCACGCAGAGCGCGCGCCGCCGCGCGAGCATCACGCGGCGGCGCCGATGAGCTTTTCGACGGTGCGCACGAGCTGATCCAGGTTCACGGGTTTGATCATC
>QGUH01000140.1 GCA_003242355.1 Pseudomonadota bacterium | reverse complement strand
CCCGGCACCCCCCCGTTTTTCAACAGGTAGATCGTCTGGCACGTTCTATTTGTATAAGGGACCGGCCCACGGTGCTGCACATTGCGGCGATTCGGAAGGTGCTCCGCGAAGGGAGGGCATGAGACGGGGCTCACGTCCGTGCGTCGCGGACGTCCTTTGCAGAGAGAGGGGCGCGGGACGCCGGCGCGCCGCAGAGGTCTTTCGCGAAGGAGGCGTGAGCGGCGCGCTCCTCGGCCGCGCCCGGCGACGACCTCACTGCGCCGGGAACGGATTCGCGCGAGTGTGGCGCGCGAGGTGAAGAATCATCCGCGCAGGGCGCTCGGGCGGCGCTTCTGGTGGGCGCGGTGCAGGAGGAAGAGAGGGCCGAAGAGGGCGCCGGTGACGAGCGCCACGAGGGCACACTGGGCGAAGGCGGAGATGCGGGCGGCGACGTTGCCGCTCGCCGCGTAGGTCGCGAGCGCCGAGCCGAGCTTCGAGGCCGCCTGATACGCCACGAACGCGCTCGCTCCGATGAGCGCGGTGAGGACGAGCTCACGCGGAAACTCGCGGAGCCCGCGCTGGGTCATCGAAAAGAGGAGGACCGAATAGGACACCGTTTCGGCAAGCACGAAGCCGGCGACGCCGCCCGGGAAGCCGTACATCGAGACACCAGTCGGAATGAGCACGGCGAGGGCGACGACCTTGGCCGCGCTCGCTGCCGCGATCCAACCCGGCGCGCCGCGGGCGAGCGCCGCGTTGCCCCGTGAGCTCGACAGGGCCGCCACCCACGTGCCGACGGCGAGCAGCTGCACGATCCAGCCCGCGTCGAGGGCGCGCGCATCGTACATGAGCCGGATCAAAAACGGCCCACCGGCGAGCAGACACGCGGCGACCCACGCTCCGAAGAGCAGCCAGGGTTCGCGTGCCTCGCGAAACGCGGCCACCAAGTCACCGTCGGCGTTGTGAACCTTGCTGAGCGCCGGGAACATGGCCGTGCGGAAGATGCGCTCCAAAACCATGTTCGGCATCGACGCCCAGACGAGCGCGATGTTGTAGACGCCGAGGAGCTCCATCGGCACGAGCTTGCCGAACACGAGGCGGTCCGCTTGCGAGGCCGCGAACCCGAGCAACGTGCTCAGGAACACCCAGCGCCCGAACGTCAGCAGCGTCCGCGCGCATTCCCGATCCCAGCGGAGGCGATTCCGGACGCCGGGCAGCATCAGGAAGCTCATCGCGGTGCCGAACACGTTCGCGACCAGCGGACCGAAGACCAGCGCGACCGGGCTGGGTTGGACGAGCGCCCAGCCCACCGTGCCGACGAGCGCCACGACCTGGGAGAGCAGGTCGATCGCCGTGAGGCGCCCGAGCGCCATGTTGCGCTCGGCCGTGAACAATCGTGTCGAGGTGAATCCGTCGATCACGAACCCGATCGACGCGAGCGGGAAGAGGTAACGCAGCTCGGGCGCGTCGTAAAAGTCCGCAACGGGCGCCGCGAGCAGAGCCCCGACGATGAAGAGCAAGGTGCCGCGGACGACCTGAATCGTCCACGCGGTGTTCAGATAATCAGGGTCTTCGCCGCGGCGGTTCTGAATGATGCTCGGCCCGATCCCCACGTCGGAGAACATCGCCATGCCCTGCATGAGCACGTTGATGAGGGCCATGAGCCCGAAGGCTTCGGGATAAAGCAGGCGCCACAGCACGAGATTGCCGGCGAGGCGCAGCATCTGCCCGATGCCGTAGCCGGCGAGGGACCACATCGAGGCGCGCGACATGCGCCGCCGTAGGGAGTTCGGCGCATCGTCGATTTCCCCCGACGGCTCGGCCTCGTCCGCAACTGCGGCGGGGGCCCCCGCTGCTTCGACACGAGCGGGGCTCAACGTGTCCGCGTCGGCGGACGACGCGCCGCGCTTCGCAACCTCCTGCATCGGGGTATCGCTCACGGAGAGGCTATCTCAGACAGTTAGTCGGAGCGGGCTTCATACCAAAGACCGAAGTCACGGTCTCCGTAAAACCAAACCGACTACTATCCCTCGAGATCGCGCGGTCGCGCGTGGCGGGCGAACGACCGGACGGCGCGTCTCGGGTCAAGAACCAAGGGAAAGTTTCGGGGTGCTCGGGTTTGGTGGAGCGGGGGATCCATGGTAGAGTCGAAACTTCGAGGACATCCCTGCGGTACGCGCTCGAAGCCGCGGGGTTGTCGAGCAACTCGGCCCCGATCGAATCGAGGCGGGTTGCTTGGAGAGTGAAGCCGACGGGGTGTGCGATCGCGTGCCCGTCGTCTGTCCGGCAAGTCAGAGGGGCTTTCAGCACGATGTCATCTGCATCCAGCGCCGTGTCCGACGAGAGAGAGCGGGACTCCAATGATGAGCGTCGTTCGCGGATCACGGCGTTCCGACGCGGGATAACGATCGCGCGCATCGACACACCGAGCTTTCGCGAGTGGGAGGCGATCTGGCGCGCTTGCGACTACGCCACGTTCTTCCACTCACCGTACTGGGCCGAGCTGTGGGAGCGCTTCACGGGCAACCGGCGGCGGAGCGCGGCCGAGCGGATTACCTTCTCGGACGGTCGGGTGGCGATTGTGCCGCTCGTTCACGAGCACAAGCTGGGTGGCCTGCTCAGCCGTTACGCCTCGTCGCCCGAGGCCACCTTCGGGGGGTGGATTTCGAAGGACCCACTCGAGCCCGAGCATGCGGATCGCCTGCTGGATCGGTTGCTCACCCAGCTGCCGGAAAGCCTCGTGTGGCGGATGAATCCGTTCGACCCGCTGGTGCTGGAAGCGGGCGTCCGGCGCGAGCTCCGGTGCCGGGCCGACTCGACCCACGCCGTGGAGTTGAACGCGGAGCCCGAAGTGTTGCTCCGCAACTTTCGCAACGGCTACCGGGACGACATCCGGAAGGCGATGAAACGGGGCCACATCTCCGTGGAGCCCGCCCGCAGCCTGGAAGACTGGCGCGCTTACTACGAGGTGTACCAACGCACGCTCGAGCGTTGGGGGCACCGCTCGGACCAGGGATATCCGTGGGAGCTCTTCGAGTGCATGACGAGCCTCGGCTGCCCGGACCTGACGCTCTGGTTGGCGCGTTACGACGAGCGCATCGTGAGCGGCGAGCTGTGCATGTATGCCCAGCGCCACGTCGTCACCTGGCACGCCGCGACGCTGCGCGAGTATCTCCGCGAGAACGTGGCCAAGGTGCAGATCTATCGAATCATCGCGGATGCGCGCCAACGGGGCTACGCATGGTTCGACTTCAATCCGAGCGCTGGGCTTCCGGGCGTTTTGGTCTTCAAGGAGAGCTTCAACGCGAAGGCGCTTCCCGCGCCACTCGTGTACGTGGACTCTCCCCTCAAAAGCATCATCCGGCGCGTGGCCGCCACCGTCGGAGTGCCCTACGCCGCGCTCGATCTCCAGCCGCTGTCCGAGATTCTCGCGAACGTCGAGCAGCAGTCCGAGTCCGCCAACGCGTGATTCATCGTTTGGGGAGCATCCACCGATAGCGGGTCACCGGCGGTCTTCGCGGCATCGTGGAAAGTGGCTTCGACCCGGGGTGGCTTTGCGAGAGCGAGCCCGCTGCGGTCGAGTTCGACTCGAGTCGGAAACCCTCCAATCGAGAGCGCCGTGCAGCGCGTGGCCGCAACGGTTCGAGTAGCCGATGCCGCTCTCGATCCGCGGCCGCCTGGCGAGATTTGCGCGAGCATCGAGGGCACGCCGCCCCAATCCGCCAGCGCGTGAGCGCGATCGGGGAGCGCCCCGAGGCCGTTCGCGAATGCAGGGAGGCCGGACGAGCGCGGTACGACGCGGTAGCGCGACGAGAGGATTAGGACCGCCGCAACATGGGGAAAATGGCTCGGACGGAGCGCCCGCTCGGGGAGAGAGCGGCGCGTGCCGCCCCATGGCCACGCGCCCGGCCTGTGCAATAACTCGGACGAGCTTTCCCGATGTCCCGCATTGCTCCAATAGTCGGGTCCGACCAGGACCAGAGAGATATCGATTCTGACCGTCACTCGAACGAAACCGCGTCGCGAAGCGCGGTAACGATCGCGCGTATCGAAACTCCCAGCTTTCGCGAGTGGGAGGCGATGTGGCGCGCGTGTGACTATGCCACGTTCTTCCATTCGCCGTACTGGGCGGAGCTGTGGCAGCGCTTCACCGGCAGTCGACGGCGAAGCGCGGCCAAGCGGATCACCTTTTCCGACGGTCGCACGGCCATCGTGCCCCTCGTGTTGGAAGACAAGCTCTGGGGCCTGCTCAACCGCTACGCGTCGTCGCCGGAAGCCACCTACGGGGGCTGGATTTCCAAGGACCCGCTCGGGCCCGAGCACGCCGATCGCCTGCTCGATTGGTTGCTCACGCAGTTGCCAGAGAGCCTGGTGTGGCGGATGAACCCGTTCGACCCGCACGTGCTCGAAGCAGGCCTTCGGCGCGGGCTCCAATGCCGGGCCGATTCCACCCATGTCGTGGAGCTGAACGCGGACCCCGAAGAGTTGCTTCGCAGGTTCCGCCGCAGTTGCCGCAACGACATCAAGCGAGCGCTCAAACAGGGGCGCATCACCGTGGAGCCCGCGCGCAGCGTGGAAGAGTGGCGTGCGTACTACGAGGTGTACCAACACACGCTCGGACGCTGGGGGCACCGTTCGAACGAGGGGTATCCGTGGGAGCTCTTCGAGTGCATGATGAGCCTCGGCTGCCCCGAGCTGACACTGTGGCTCGGGCGCTTCGACGGGCGCATCGTTGGCGGCGCGCTGTGTTTGTACGCCAAGCGCCACGTGGGCGGCTGGCACGCCGCGACGCTCGGCGAGTACCTGCGTGAGAACGTGTTCAAGGTGGAGAACTACCTCATCATGGTGGACGCTCTCCGCCGGGGGTTCGTCTGGTACGACATGAACCCGAGCGCCTGGCTCTCGGGTGTTTCGGCCTTCAAAGAGAACTTCCACGCGAAGAAGCTTCCCGCGCCGCTCGTGTACGTGGATTCTCCGCTGAAGCGCGTGGTCCGGCGCGTGGCCGCCGCCGCCGGGCTGCCCTATGGAGCCCTCGACCTACAACCGCTCTCTCAGCTCCTCACGAGCTTGTAGAGCGACCAAACGCTCAGGAACGCGCCGAAATATGCGGAAGACAGCGACGAACGGAGCGCCCGCGTGGGGAAGCGTGGCGTGTGCCGCCCCTACGAAAACGAGGCGAGAACGCCGATCGGCCAAACTGACCGGCGTCCTAGAAGGGCAGTTCGTCCGCGCGTGACGAAGCGGTGGCCGCTCGGCGCAATCCGCAGCACGGAACGCCGAGCGGTCACGCGTCGCCCAGCTCGAGTCGAGCGGCACCGCCGGCAGGGTTCGAGCTGGACGGGTGAGCCCGGCGGGGAATTCGAGCCGCGGCTCGGCATGCTGTCACGCTCCAGCGTCCGCAAATCCATTCGTCATCGACCTGCAAAAGGAGCTGGTGCCCAGCACGTGGGGCTTCGCGCCGGCGAGGGCGAGGGGCCTTTGGGAGCACGGACCGCGGGATCGCCCCCGTCGGGGAATCGGGGCGAGTCGGGGCGCCGAAAAATTGGCGGCGGCGAACGGCAAACGAGCGGGTGATACCGGGAATTCACCACGGGGATACACTTGGGGCATAGGGTTTCCGACGGACTCGAGCTCGACGGGGTGTGCGGTCGTGTGCGCCCGTCGTCTGCGCAGCAACTCCGGAACCTTCGGAGCTTTCCGCACGATGTCCGCGACTACTCCCAAAAGCGTGCCCGAAGCGAGAGCGTTCGAGTCTGGCGAGGAAGACCGCGCGAACGACACGACGTTCGGAAGCGGCGTCACGATTGCACGCGTGGAGACGCCGAGCTTTCGCGAATGGGAGGCGACGTGGCGTGCTTGCGATTACGCGACGTTCTTTCATTCGCCCTACTGGGCCGAGCTATGGCAGCGCTTCATGGGCGACCGACGGCGGAGCGCGGCCGAGCGGATCACGTTCTCGGATGGTCGGGTCGCGATTCTCCCGCTCGTCTTCGAGCGCAAGCTGGGTGGCCTGCTGAGCCGCTACACGTCGTCGCCGGAAGGCACCTTCGGGGGCTGGATTGCGAAGGACCCACTCGAGCCCGAGCACGCGGATCGTCTGTTGAGTCGCCTGCTCACGGAGCTGCCGAAAAGCCTCGTGTGGCGGATGAATCCGTTCGACCCACTCGTACTGGACGCGGGCATGCGGCGTGGCCTGCGGTGTCGGGCCGACTGGACCCACGCCGTCGCGCTGGATGCAGAGCCCGACGTGCTGCTCCGCCGGTTTCGCCACGGTTGTCGGGACGACATCCGCAAGGCGATGAAACGGGGCCGTATCTCCGTGGAGCCCGCCCGCAGCCCGGAAGAGTGGCGCGCATATTACGAGATCTACCAACGCGCGCTCGCGCGCTGGGGCCTGCGTTCGGACCAGGGGTACCCGTGGGAGCTCTTCGAGTGCATGACGAACCTCGGCTGCGCGGAGTTGACGTTGTGGTTCGCGCGCTACGACGGCCGCATCGTGAGCGGCGAAGTGTGCCTGTACGCCCGGCGCCACGTCGTCAGCTGGCACGCCGCGACCCTGCCGGAATACCTCCGCGAGAGTGTGGCCAAAGTGCAGAGTTACTCCATCATGGTCGATGCGCGAAACCGGGGTTTCGCCTGGTACGACATGAACCCGAGCGCCTGGCTCCCCGGTGTCGCTGCCTTCAAACAGGGTTTCAACGCCAAAGCGCTCCCCGCACCGCTCGTCTACGTCGACTCCCCACTCAAGAGCCTCGCCCGGCGCGCTGCCACCGCCCTACGCCTGCGCCATGCCGCTTTCTCCCGCCAACCACTGTCCGACATAGTGGCGAGCGTCGCGGAGGCGTCCGAGTCGTCCAACGAGTGAGCCAGCCACCAGACACGAATTTGGGTTGCTGTCCGCGAGCCGGTTAAGGTGGCGGGATGCAATCCATGCAAATTGGCTATCCCGATGTGAGCGTCTCGGGATTGGACCTCGTAGCCGGCGCTCTATACGAGATCTTTCGCAATAATGAGGAAAAGCTCGCGTACATCTGTCAAACGAGCGGCGGCTGGGAGGGGTGGTTACAATGCGAGCTCGCCTGGTACTTCAAGAGCTCGAATCGGGAAGAGAATGTCTACAAGAGGTCGTCGCAGCGCACCGATCTCGTGTGTTACCGGGAGGGACGACTGCCCCTGTCGATAGAGCTCAAGGCGTTTGCCTTTGGTCGGGACGTCAACGAATTCTTGGGTGTTTGCGAGAAGGATCTGGACAAGCTGAAGGGGCTCACTTTTCAGGCCGAACCCATAGCCGTCGTCGTGGTTCCGAACGGGAAATTTTACGACAGGAAGGACGACGAGAAGGGTATTGGTTGGTTGAAAGGACAATACAAGGGGATGGGGTACCGGGAGGTCGATCTCGGAGTCTGCACCGCATTCCTCAAGGGCCGATGAAGGCTGGGTGAGCGCCCTGCCGGCGCTCGATGCAGACGAGGGTCGGACTTCGCCATTCGCTTCGTAAAGAAGGCGGAGCGCGTGTCGCCGACGGAAAGGGGCGACCTGGTCTAGTTGGCGGGGCGTTACGCGACGCGCGTGGCGCTGTCGAGGGGGCGGGAGGGGGGAGCGGCGGGGTGGAGGCGGGGGTTCCAGAAGGGGTGGCGGGGGGGGGCGGGGGGGGTGGGGGCGCGGAGGGTCTCGTCGGGGGGGTTGTAGGGGGGGGCCCAGGGGGAGGGCGCGGGCTGGGGGGGGGGGTCCACGATGGGGGCGGGGGTCTTGTGGGGGGCGGGCTTGGGGTGGACGCGGGGGGTTTTGGTGCCCGGGGGGGAGGGCTCCGGGTGGCTGGGGGGGTCGG
>QGUH01001078.1 GCA_003242355.1 Pseudomonadota bacterium | reverse complement strand
AGACGGCTCTTTACGGCTTCTTCGCCGAGGGAGAGCACTTGCCCGACCTCGCGCGCGCTCAAGCCTTCGACGTCCCGCAAGACGAGCACCTCGCGTTGAGCGGGCTCCAGCTCCCGAATGGCACGTTCGAGCGCTTGCCCGAGCTCGAGGCTGGCGATCGTCTCGTCGGGTGGCGGCTTCGGGTCGACGAGGCCGCCGCCTCCCTCGAAATGCGCGCTTTCATCGAGCGGCTCCGCCGCCTTCGTCGCGCCGCCGCGGGTGCGCTGCTTGATGCAGATGCTTCGGGCGATGGCGAAGAGCCAGGTGGAAAAGCGGCTCTCGCGGCGGAACCCGCGGATGCCGCGCGCGGCCGTGAGCAGTGTCTCTTGCAGAACGTCTCGCGCCGTTTCTTCGTCCTTGCAGAGCTTGAGGCCGAAGCGGAGCACGCGCGGGGCGTGGCGGGCGACGAGCGCTGCGAGCGCATCGTCGTCGCCCGAGCGCGCGCGTTCGATGAGCGTCTCGTCCGAATCCATGACGATGGATAGTCGAGCTCAAAACGAGGTGCCGCGCCAGGAGCTCGCCGCGCAGGAAGAACGACGCGAGGGATCGCCTTCCCCGACGAGGAAGCCGAAATCCAGGCTCAGGGGCGCGCGACGGGGACTTCGACGATCGCCACGTCGCCTCCGTAGAGATCCAGCGCGAGGGTGACGCCGTGCGCGGAATCGAGCGCCAAGGGCGGGGGGACGCGCTCGCCGACGGCGTCGAAGGCCACGGCCTCGCCGACGGCTCGAAAGGGGAGGGTCACGCGGACGCGTTCGGTGCGGGTGTCCACTTCGAGGCCAGCTTCGTTCTCGGGGCGCGGTGCGGTGCGCTTTCGGTTTTCGAGCCACGCAATCACGACGGCGCGCTGCTCGCTCGTCAGGAACGCGCGCACGACGCTCTCCGACGCCTCGGGCCGCTCGACGGTGACGGCGTCGCCGAGGCGCTCGAAGCCGCGGCCGAAGATCAGGTTCATCGTGCGCAGCGCCGCGAGGGCGGGTTTGGGGCGGTGATCGTGGAACGCGACGCCGAGGTGGCGATTGTTGTCGTCGCCGATCATGACGTCGCTCGCGGGCGGGTCTTTGACCTCGTACCAGGCGACCAGGGAAATCGCCGGGCGGTCGAAGAGGAGGGCGACGGTGCGCACGAGCATCACCGCCTGGAAGCGCAGCGTGTGCTCGTAGTCGAAGCGCGCCGAAACGAGCGGAGAGACCGTCGTGCCGCGGCGATAGTTGCTGTAGCCCACCTCGGCCATCCAAAGGTCTGCCGTGGGATCGTGTTTTCGGACGAGCGCCTCGACCTGCCCGACGTATTCCGGGATCGTCTCGAGCGGCTCGGGGTTCCACGTTTCGAAGTACGCGTGCAGGTTGACGACGTCGATGGCGTCCGCCACGTCGTGCTCGAACAGCTCGCCCAAGAACTCGACGTTGCCGGCGAGCCCGCCCGAAACCACGCGCGCTTCGGGCGCATGCTCGCGCACGGCGCGCGCGCCGACCCGAAGAAGCTCGGCGTAGTCTCGGGCGCTGCCGAGCCAGTAGTCGCGGTTGTCAGGCTCGTTCCAGATTTCCCAGGAGCGGATGCGATCGCGATAGCGCGCGGCGAGCAGGCCGACGATTTCGCCGAACTCCGCGAGATCGCGGGGCGGCGTTCTCCAAAACGTCGGGCCGCCGTCGGAGTTCCAGTCCGGCGTGTAGGCGACGTAGGGAATCAGCGTGAGGCCGAACTCGTTCACCGCCATGTCGATGAACGCATCCCAGAACGAAAAATCGTAACGATCCTCCTCCGGCTCGACGCCGTCCCATCCGATCGAAACGCGCAGCGTGCGGATCCCGGCCTTCGTCATGAGCTCGAAATCGCGGCGGACGCCTTCGAGCGAACGACTCTCCTCGGGGTAGTCCTCGCACAGCCCGAGGACCACTTGCTGCATCGGTTCGTCGGCGGGCGCTGGCCGGGGTGTCCTTGCCGGGGGAGCGCACGCGACGAGCGCGAGACAGACAAGCGACCAGAGGACTCGTGCGCGCACGAAGCCGCATGGTAGTGCGGCGCGCGCACGTTGCGAACGCACTTTCGGTGGGTCATGTCC
>QGUH01000139.1 GCA_003242355.1 Pseudomonadota bacterium | reverse complement strand
CTTCGATTCCGCGTATCGTGTTCTCGGCCCTGCTGCCCGAGGCTTTGCCCTCGATCGTGCGCGGTGTGGCCGTCACGTTGATCGCCGTGCTGGGTTATACAGCTATTGCCGGCGCCGTTGGCGCGGTCGCGGATTCAAGTCGGGGTAACGGCGGAGGGCATCGATAGCGCCCGCGGACCCGATTCAGCGTGGTGCCGAGATCGAGCGCCCGCACCGCTTCTCACGAGCCGAGCGCTACGCGAGCCGCCGGAGGCGGGGTGCCGCGCGAGGCGAGTCTCCGAAGCGGGTGTCGGCCTGCGTGGCTCATGCCATTTGCTCGCGCCGTTGGCGGACGCGGTCGACGAGCGTGTCGAGCTCTTTGAGGTCGACGGGTTTGACGAGGTGGAGGTCGAAGCCGGCGGCCGTGCCGCGAGCGCGGTCCGTGGGTTGGCCGTAGCCGCTCAGGGCGACGAGGAAGAGGGGGCTCGTCGGGTGTCGCGTGCGGATCTTTTCGGCGAGCTCGAAGCCGTCCATCACGGGCAGACCGATGTCGAGGAGCGCCAGATCCGGATCGAACTCGTCGAGCAGCGACAGCGCCGAGGGCCCGTCGTAGGCGACGGCCACGCGGTGACCGCGCGCGCGCAGCACCTCGGCCAGCATGTCGGCGGCGTCCACGTTGTCGTCGACCAAGAGTATCGAGACGGCGTCCGTTGGCCCTGGCGACGCCGAAGGACGGCTCTTCGCTTCGCGGAGCGCGTCGTGTCCGGTTTCGAGCAACGGCAGCTCGATCGTGAACGTGCTCCCTTGCCCGGGCCCCTCGCTCTCCGCCGAAGCCGTTCCGCCGTGCATCTCGACGAGCCGGCGCACCAGCGTGAGCCCCAGCCCCAGCCCGCCGCGCGAGCGATCGAGCGACTGCGGCCCCTGCACGAACAGATCGAACAAGCGCGGCAAAAGCGACGGCTGGATTCCGACTCCGTCGTCCTTCACCGCCAGGCGAACCGTGCCGTCGCCGCGCGTGGCGCGCACCTCGATCGAGCCCTGCTCCGGCGTGTACTTGGCCGCGTTCGTCAAAAGGTTCGTCACCACCTGCGCGAGCCGCCGCGGATCCGCGAGGATGACGAGCCCGTGCGGTACATCGACGAGCAAGCGATGCCGCCGCGTCTCGAGCATGGGGCTCGCGTGCTCGAGCGCTTCGCGAACGATCGCCGAGAGCTCGACGCGCTTCGGCGACAGCTCCACCTTGCCGCGCGTGATGCGCGACACGTCGAGCAGGTCGTCCACGAGGCGGATCATGTGCTGCACCTGGCGTTCGAGGACGAGCCGCTCGCGCTCGGCCACGTCGTTGGCGCGCATGCGCATCAGCTCGAGCGCCGTCAGCATGGGGGCGAGCGGATTGCGGAGCTCGTGGCCGAGCATCGCCAGAAAGTCGTCCTTGGCGCGATTCGCTTCTTCCGCGCGCAAGCATTCCCGGTGGAGCAGCTCGTGTGCGAGCGCCCGATCGAGCGCGAGCCCGAGCTGGCGCGCGAAGTCCTCGATCAGCCCGCGGTCGGCGGGGACGAGCGGGTGCTCGTGGGCGAAGGCGAATGCCGCGGCGCCCGCGTAGCCGGCGCCGAGCGTGAGCGGGACCGCGATCACTCCGGGCAGCGCGCGCGGCCAGAGCGCCGTGCCCGCGCGGTGGACCCACTCGAGACCACGGACGAGCGCCTCGCGCTCCGGATCGTCCGCGCGCGTCGACTCGGAGGCGAGGTGCTCGAGCTCTCGACCTTCGCTCGCGATCGCGAGCGCCGCGCTCGAGGCCCCGAGCGCTTCCACGATCACGGTTTCGGCCACCCGCCGGACGTCGTCGAGCGTTGCGGCCAGGGCGAGCGCGGTGCTCACGCGCTGCAGGCGCGCGAGGTGTTGACCCGCGGTCGCCTCGCCGCCGGGCCCGCGCGCTCCCGGAGCGGAGGCACGACTCCGGTCGGCGCCGAGCTCCGGTTCCTTCTTGAGCACGCCATCGAGCACGCGCGTGCGCTGCTCGAGGTGAGCGAGCAGTCGCGCCGAGTCGAACCCCGCGGCGGTGGTGTTCAGGTCGGTCGCGTGCACGGTGTCGTGGGCCGCGCACACGCGCGAGAACGGCGCGCAACTCTTCGAGTCCGAGAAGTTGTCGAGCTGGTAGGCGCAGAGCACGCTGAAGCCGAGCTCGGCGCGTAGCTCGCTCCACCACTGCTCGAGGAGCACGGCCTCGTCGTGCCGCCCCTGGCTGCACAAAAGGTCCACGCCCTCGCCGAACGCGCGCATTTCCGTGGAGAGGCGGAGCACGCCGCCGAACAAGGAGCCGACGAGAGCGTCGAAACGCTCGCGATTGAGCGCGCCATTCTCCTCGAGGGCAGCGAGCATCGTCTCCGCGTCGAAGATCACGAGGCGACGACGCGCTTCGGCCTCCGCGGGGCGCGCGCCGAGCGCGTCGAGCGCGCGCCGGATGGCGTCCACGTGGTCTTTCGTCGCCACGACGAGCGCCGTACCGTCGCGCTTCAGCGCCGGGGCGAGATATGCAGCGATGCGCTCTGCCGGGAACCGTCCGGCGTCGTAGAAGCGAACGTCGTGTCCGCGCTCTTCCGACGGGGCGTCCACGAGGCTCACGTGCGAAGAGCGGGAATCGAGAGACTCGGTGTCCGCCGTGCCTCCGGGCGGCTCGAACGCGGGCGCGCTCTGCACCCGGATCCAGCCTTGCGGCTCGCGGATCAGGGCGTAGTCGTGCGTGCGCAATGCGTCCATGAGCTCGGAGGGGCCCGAGTGCTCGATTCCGTAACTACAGAGGACGAGCAGGCGCCGCTCCCGCAGTGAACGACGTTCCAGCGCCACGCGCTCGTCGTGCGATCGGCCCGGAACGATCCAACACGTGTGCCCGCACGCCCGGAGCCCGTCGTAGCCGTCGACGAGCGCGCGGTGCTCCCGCTCGAGCCAGCTCTCGAGCTGGGCTTCGTCGGAATCGGCGCCGGACGCGCTTCGACACGCGTCCTCGTCCACGATTTCGACTTGACCGGCCCGTTCGAGCTCGGTCAGGTTCGGCACCGATCGAGCGAGCGCCGTGCGCGCTTCTTCGACCGAGAGCGGTGTGGCGGTGACCCAGACACAGCGCTCGTTCGCCTGGAGACCCGCTTGCACGAACGGCACGAGGAGCTCCACCAGCTCCTCCCGCGTTCGATAGAAGTGACACAGGTGCGTGCCCCAGCGCAGCGCTCCCAGGGCGGCGATCCCGCTCGGTCGGGAAGAGACCAGCGCGGGCGAGGACTCGACGCCATCGCTCTCCGAGGGCAGCGCGAGCGTCGGCGAGGGCTCCGGCGTGGCGCCGCGATCGCCGAGCGGACGCGAGCTCGCGCTCATGGAGCGGCTCCGGCGGTGAGGCGCCGCGGGGGGACCCGCAGCTCACCGGTTTCGAAGCGGGCATTGCCGCACGTGGAATCGCTCCCAGGGTCGTCGGGAGTGCCCCCGGCCTCCGCGTCGCCGACCGCGAAGCGGGTTTCCCGCCCCCCAACGTTCCAACCCGACGGCTCTCCGCCCTCGGCGATCGCGCTCTCTGCGAGCGGAGCCCGCGAGACGACCGAGGGGGTCAACGAGCGCTGTTTCTCGAGAAGCATCCGGAACCCTGACAAATCGACTGGGTGGCGCCTGCCCGGTGATTCCCTGCGTGGTCGCGCTCTGCCACAGGCGTGGCAAACGTGCGCCTGCAGCGGGTCACTCGGGCGTGGAGTTCGTGCAAGCGAGAGCACGTCGAGCAACAAGCGGGCCACGTACGCTCGATTCGGGCAGAAGGTGCTTGTGGAGGTGCGTGCAACGCGTCATTCGCGCGCTCCTTCGAGCACACTCTGAGTCGTCCGAAGCGAATGTACGGGGTTCGGCGCTTCGCGTCAGAGCCGGAAATTTCTCGGCGAATCGCGCTCGGGCGTGTGCGCCGAATCCTGTCGTTGGATGCCGTAGCGCGTGAGCTTTCGATAGAGCGTGTTCCGCGGGATACCGAGTGTTCGCGCGACCAGACTCACGTTCCAGCGCGTGGCGCGCAGCGCTTCGAGAATGCGTTCGCGCTCGTCGCGCTCGTATTCGGCGCGGGTGCGGCTCTTTCGCGAACGGAGCGCGGTGGTCGACAAGTCGAGATCCGCGGCGGAGATACGGCGCCCGTCCGACAACACCAAGGCGCGCGTCAGCACGTTCTCGAGCTCACGGACGTTTCCGGGGAAGGGGTGGAGTGCGAGCGTCCGCAGCGCGTCGGAGGTGAGCTCCGGCGCCGGTCGGCCTTGCTGCTCGGCGATACGCGCGAGGAGCGCGCGGGCGAGCTCGGGAAGATCCTCGAGGCGCTCGCGCAAGGGCGGCAGGCGCACGACGACGACCGCGACGCGGTAAAAGAGGTCTTCCCGGAATCGGCCGCTCGCGACGTCGGCGGGCAGATCGCGCTGGGTCGCGCACACGAGGCGCACGTCGAACGGGACGGACCGCGCCGCGCCGAGGGGGCGGACCTCCCGCTCCTGGAGCACGCGCAGCAGCTTTGCTTGCGTGGCGAGCGGCATTTCCCCGAGCTCGTCGAGGAAGAGCGTGCCGCCGTTGGCCGAAAGCAGAAGGCCCTTGTGGTCGCGGTCGGCTCCGGTGAAGGCGCCGCGCACGTGTCCGAACAGCTCGGATTCGAGCAGCGCTTCGGGGACTGCCGCGCAGTTGATGCCGACGAACGGGCCTTGGGCGCGGGGGCCGTTGGCGTGCAGGGCGCGCGCGACGAGCTCCTTGCCCGTCCCGCTCTCGCCGAGCACGAGCACGTTGACGTCGGTGTCGATGATGCGGTCGAGCTGCTCGAGCACGGCGCGCATCTTCGGCCCGCGGCCGACGATGCGTCCGTAGTCGTAGCGGAGCTGGAAGGCGCGCGTTTGGACGGCAACGCGTTCGCGCAGCGCCTCGAGCTCGCGTTCGCGTTCGGCGGAGAGCTGCTCGATCGTGCGTTGCTTGCGTTCGAGCTCCGCGGTGCGCTCGGCGAGACGGGCGTGGAGCTCCGCGTTCGAAAGCGCCACGGCGACCTGGTCGGCGAGGGCCACGAGGAGCGCGCGCTCGGCGTCGCCGAAGCGGGTGCGTTGGATGCGGCTGTCCACGTACAGCACGCCGAGCGCCCGCTCCGGAGTCGAGATCGGAACGCAGAGCACGCTTTTCAGGCGCATGGCGTGCACGGAGCCCTGACCCACGAAGCGCTCGTCGGCGGTGGCATCCGTCGTCACCACGGGCTCCTGCGTGGCGAACACGCGCTCGACGATGCTCTGGCTCGGCGTTGCGGCCGTGTCCGGCGCTCCGTGCGCGGCGGCCACGCGCGGGCCTCCCTCGTCGAACGCGCGCAAAAGGAAGCCGCGCTCGGCGCCGGTGAGCTCGACGGCGGCATCGACCGCGTACTCGAGCACGCGCTCGAGCGAGAGCGAGGAATTGATGCGCCGCGACAGGGACAGGAGGCGTCGGAGCGCGGCCGCTTCCGTCCGGGCGCCGTCCCGATCCGGCGCGACCGGCGTCGTCTGCGTGCCCAGGGCGCGGCGCGGGTCGCGGAAGAAGGCGTCGCGGTCCTCGGGCGACAGATTCGCGGCCATCCGATCCCAAAGGCGCCGCGCGCGATCGGCATGCTCCGGCGCTTCGGGCGCGGAGAGGGTCTCGGCGGCGCGCGCGAGCTCGGTCGAAAGCCGCGCGTGCAACAGCTCCTGTCCGGCAGCGGCGGCGCGCGTGCGGGCGCGTTCGAGGCGCTCCAGGGCCGCGGTGCTCCCCCGGGCGAGCTCGACGCGCGCCAGGGGGATTTCCGCGCGAAGCTCGACGTCGAGGGCCGAGAGAGCGCGCGCGCGTTCTGCCACTCCGGTCGCACGGGAAGCGGCGGCGTCGAGCGCGCCGCGTCCGGCGTCGAGATCGGCCGCGAGCAGCTCGACCTCGAGGAGCTCCCGTTCGAGGCCGCGCTCGGCGAGCAGCGTTCGCGCGTCGCCGATGGTTCGCTCCGCGAGGGCCAGATCACCGGAGGCGAGCGCGATTTCCGCGCGCAGGACGGCGAGGGCGGGAGCGAGCTGGCGGAGCCGCGCGGGAGCCGCGCGGCGTTCGAGCGCATCGAGCTCGTGACGGGCGCGATCGAGCTCGCCGATTTCCGCGCGCAGATTGGCGAGGTTGTAACGGAGCGTCAGCTCCGTGCTCTCGCGCCCGAGCGCCCGGGCCATGGCGAGGCCACGCTCGTAGCTCGCGAGCGCCGCGCCGAGATCCCCGGCCTGATGGTGTGCCGTGCCGAGGTTGAGCAAACACAAGCTGGCGAGATCGTCGAACCCGTGGCGCTCGGCGAGCGCGAGCGCACTCGCGTGGCGCTCGGCGGCAATTCGCGCGCGCCCGGCGCGAAAGGCGAGGATCGCGAGCGCGGAGCGCAGGCGGCACGCGTCGCGCGGCGCCGTCTCGGGGTCCGTTTCGTCGAGCAGCTTCGAGAGCTGCGCTTCCGCTTCGCGCGTTCGCCCGAGATAGCTCGCGGCGAGCCCGACGGTTTCGGAGAGCGCGCGGCGCAGGTCGGGAGCGCGGGCGAGCTCGAGACCCTTTAGCGCCGCGCGCTCGGCGCCTGCCGGATCGCCGCTCTGCAGGCGGGCGCGCGCGATGCGGTCGAAGAGCGTCGCGCGCAGCTCCGACGGAGCGGAACGGTGGACGGCGCGCGCCAGCGTGCGCTCGGCGCGCGCGGGTTGCCCCAGCCGCAGCAAGGCGTCCGCCGTGAGCACGCGAGCGCGGAGCGTGAGCTCGTTTCCGGGGCGCGCGCGCAAGCAACGGGTGGCGGCAGTGAGCGCGCGATGGGGCTCGCCCGCCGAAAGCGCGATCTCGCCGAGGACGAGGATCGTTTCCGGGTCGAGCGCGCGCTCTTGAATGAGCAAGGGCGAAAGGCGCCGCGCGAACGGTCGCGGGTGGGCTTTCCACACGGGCTCGAGCGCGCGGAGCGTCGCGGCCGCGCGCTCCAGCGCCCCGGAGCGCGCGAGGTGATACACGATCGCGGCGTCTCGCAGCTCCGTACGCAGCGCGGTGTTGGAGAGTCCCGCGAACGCCTCGGCCGCGCGGCGGTGCGCATTCTGCAACGCCGTCTCGGGAAGGGAGCGCCGGAGCGCGTCGAGCTCGCGCCGCGACCGCAACCGGATGCGCTCGCCTTCGCGACGAACGCGCCCGCCGAGCACGGCGAACGCTTCGACGGAGAGACCCAAGAGCCGCGCGTCGAGATCGCCGTCGAACGCCACGAGCGCGGCGAGCAGCTCGGTGCGTGCGTCGGACTCCGCGGGAGACGCCGCGCTTCGGGACACGCGAGCGCGGGGGGCTCGAGCGGGCAGAGCGCCGCGCCGACGTGCGAGCTCGAGACCGATTTCGGCGGGGAGGCCGCCGGTGGCCGTCAACAGCTCGTCGAGCGCGCCTTCGGAGAGCGTTCCGCGGGTCCAGGCCCGCAGCGCTTCGCGATCGAGCGGCCCCACGGCGATGCGCGTCGCAGGAGCACCGGCGAGGGGCGTTTCGCCGCTCACCAGGAGCGCAACCCGCGCGTGCGCATCGAGCGCGCGCGCGAATCCAGAGAGGAGCTCCTGCTCGTCGGGCTCGAGGTGATCGGCGTCTTCGAGCGCGAGCAACAATGGCTCCGATCGCGGCGCGAGGGCCGACAGCGCGCGCAGCGCGCCGAGCGCGCCCGCGAGCGGCTCGGCGATCCCCGTCGCCGTACGCAAGAGCCACGCGACGGGCTCGGGCTCGCCCGCGCCCCCCCCGCGCACGGGGGGCGCCGGCTCCGCGCGCCCCGCCCATTCGCGGGACAGCCGCGGCCCGCCCGCCCCCCGCACACCCCCGAGCCCGGAGGAG
>QGUH01001077.1 GCA_003242355.1 Pseudomonadota bacterium | reverse complement strand
GCAGCGTCTCGACGCGCGTGCGCTCCTCCTCGGAGACGCGCGCGGCATCGTCCGTGAAGATCGTGAGGAGCACGACGTGCTTGTGGACGACGCGGTTGTGCAGAAAGTTGTAGAGCAGCGCGGGCGGCGTGCCGTCGAGCGAGCTCGTCATGAGCACCGCGGTGCCGGGGACGCGAGCCGGGCGCTCGACGCGCAGAAGGTCGAAGAAGTCTTCGAGCGGGAGGAGCTGCTCCCGGAAGCGTTGCGCGAGCAGCTCGCGGCCGCGCTGCCACGTGGTCATCACCGTGAACAGGCCGGCGCCGACGACGAGCGGGAACCAGCCGCCGGTCTCGATCTTCGCGCCGTTGGCGACGACGAAGGCGAGCTCGACCGCGAGGAACGGCGCCGTGACGAGCACGGCGCGACCGACTCCCCAGCGGAAGTAGTGGCGCACCAGGACGAACGACACGATCGTGGTGATCACCATCACCATCGACACGGCGATTCCGTAAGCGGAGGCGAGCGCCGACGAGGAGCCGAAGCCGAGGACGAGCGAGATCGCGGCGATCATCAACAGCCAGTTCACGCTCGGCACGTAAATCTGCCCGCGCGCGGCTTCGGACGTGTGCCGGATGGCGATGCGCGGCAAAAGCCCGAGCATCGTGCCTTGTCGCGTGAGGGAATAGGCGCCGGCGATGAGCGCCTGCGAGGCGATCACCGTGGCCACCGTCGAGAGCAGGACGCCGGGGAGCAGGGCCCACGCCGGCATCATCCGAAAGAACGGATTTTCGGCGGCGTAGGGCTCGTTCAACAGGAGCGCCCCTTGGCCGAGATAGTTCAGAAAGAGTGCGGGCAGGGCGATGGTGAACCAGACGAGCCGTATCGGCTTTCGGCCGAAGTGGCCGAGATCCGCGTAGAGCGCTTCGCCGCCCGTGACCACCAGGAACACGGCGCCGAGCACGCCGAACCCGACGAGGCCGTTCTCCGCGAGAAAGTGGATCGCGTGCGAGGGCCAGATCCCCGAAAGCACGAACGGCGCGTGCGAGAGATTGTAGAGGCCGAGCGCGCCGAGCAGCAGGAACCACGCCAACATCACCGGGCCGAAGAAGACGCCGATGCCGCCGGTTCCGTGGCGTTGAATGGAAAAGAGCCCGACCAGGATGACGACCGTCGTGAAGCGGAGGAACCACGGCGAGAGGCCGGGGAGCGCGACGTTGAGTCCTTCGACGGCGCTCAGCACCGAAATCGCGGGAGTGATCGCCCCCTCGCCGTAGAGCAGCGCCGCGCCGAGCACGCCGAGCGTGACGACGAGCGTGCGCAGGCGCGAGGCGCGAAGCGCGGAGGACGAAAGCGCGACCAGCGCGAGCACGCCGCCTTCGCCCTTGTTGTCCGCACGGAGGACGTAGGCGACGTACTTCAACGAGATGATGATGGTGAGCGCCCAGAAGACGAGCGAGAGCACGCCGAGCACGTTCTCGGGCGTCGGGCGCACGCCGTGCGGGCCATGGAAGCACTCGCGCATCGCGTACAGCGGGCTCGTCCCGATGTCGCCGAACACGATGCCGAGGGCGCCGAGCGACAGCTTGAGCAGGGAGCCCGAAGGCGCGTGGGCAGCGTCGTCGCGGGAGGAGCTGGGTTCGAGGTCCCCCGTGCCCGGCGCGCTCGGCGGCGGGCCGCTGAGGCTTTCAGGATGGGAGGCCGGGCCCGACATGCCTTGCAACGGTAATCGCAACTTTTGGGCGCCCGTGCTCGAAACGCGCCCTGGCGGCGTTCGGCACGGTCGCGCTTACGAACTTCCGCGCAGGATTAGGCGTGGCTCTGGGTGGAACTACGAGCCCAGAGGACCTGGCTCGTGGGGATGGTGACTGCCGAGCCCAGCTCCGGCCAGGGAATCGTGCGCAATCGGCCAGATTGCCAGACGACCGGGCGAATGGGGGCGAGCCCGCTCTGGGCCTCGAAGCGCGCCTCGTGGAACACGCCTGCGTGCCATCGAGCACACGGACGCGGAGCTCTTCGATCGCGCGCTCGAAGCCTTGCTCGCGGGGGGCGTCCGCGGGTCGACGAAGCGGCTCGAGGCAGCTCTTTGAAGGGAACGGGGGTAGAGTTGTCTCTTATACAATTTT
>QGUH01000138.1 GCA_003242355.1 Pseudomonadota bacterium | reverse complement strand
CCTTGAATTGGGTCCGCGGGGAGCCTTCGGCGGGGGGCCTTTGACCCGGCGGGCACACCCGGCTCGGCGGTGGGCCCGGCCGACAGCCCACGCTCGAGAGCCCAATCGACAAGAACGAGCGGGTCACCGTGCGCGGCATGGCGCCCGCCGACGCCGAGGAAGCGCGCGAAGCCGTCCGCGCCGGCAAGCTCCCGGTCGTCGCGCGCATCGTCCTTCGCAACGTCGAGCGCGACTTCGTCGCCGGTCTCGTCGCTCCCCGCTTCGGCATCACCGGCGCCAAGGTGCCGGCCGTGCTCAAGGAGGACGCCGGCGAAGCCTTCATCGATCGTATGGCTCTCTGCGAAGAGCTGTTCGGCATGCTCGATGGGCTCTACCGCGCCTTCCTGCTCGAACGTCTGAGTGACACGTGGACGCTCGGTTGGGAGCCCGCCATCGCGGCGTGGGCGGCCGACGAGAGCATCCCCGCGGCCGTTCTCCAGAAGCTCGCGCCGCCGAAGCGCGGGAAGCGAGCCGCGACGCGCACGAACACCGAGTGACGGCTGGCGCCCGGAGACGACGCCCGCTCACGACAAGGCCGCCAAAACCTCGTCCGACACGGTCTCTCCGATCGAGAGGGACGACGTCGCCGCCGGTGAGGGCGCATTGCATACATGCAGCTGCCGCGGCAGCCGGCGAAGGTAGAAATCGTCGAGCAGGCGGCCCTCCCGATCGCACGCCTGCGCTCGCACTCCCGCCCCGGCGGGCTCCAAATCGTCGTCCCGAACCTCGGGGACCAGCTTCTGCAACGCCTCCACGAACCGCGGCTTGACCCAGGAGCGGACGAGCTCCGCGAACCCTTCCCGCCAATGACGCCACGCCATCCGCGGGAACCCCGGCCACGTCAGGATCTCCCAGAGGTCGTCGAGATCGAGATCGGTACGGGTGTAGCCCTCGCGCTTCAACGCGAGCACCGCGTTGGGACCGGCGTCGACGTCCCCCCAGGCCGTGCGCGTGAAGTGCACGCCCAGAAAAGGAAACTCGGGATTGGGCACCGGATAGATCAGGTTGCGAACGAGACCGCGGGCGTGCGCCTTCAGCTTGTAATACTCGCCCCGGAACGGAAGGATGCGCACCGGCAGGTCCGGATCCGCGAGCCGCGCGAGGCGATCGCTGTGCAGGCCCGCGCAGCCGACGAGAAAGCGCGCGGTAAACGCCTCTCCTCGACTGATCACCCTGATCGCGCTGGTCGTCTCTCGAACGCTCTCGACGCGCCTGCCGAACAGAACGGTAGCCCCCCGCGCGACCACGCGATCGTGCAGGGCCTTCACCACCCGGCGATAGTCGACGATGCCCGCCTGGGGAACGAGCAACGCTTCGCGACCCGTGACGTGTGGCTCGATCTCGCGGAGCTCCTCGGTGCGCGTGAGCCTTCGAACGCCGACCAAACCGTTCTCTCGCGCACGCCGTTCGAGCGTCGCGAGCCGCGGCAGATCGCGCTCGTCCGTCGCGACGATGAGCTTGCCGCAGATCTCGTACGGGATTTCGGCCTCTTCGAGGAACCGAAGCATCATCCCGTAGCCGCGGACGCAGTTCTTCGCCTTCGAGCTGCCAGGGCGGTAGTAGATGCCGGAGTGCAGCACACCGCTGTTGTGACCGGACTGATGGCGCCCGAGCTCGGCCTCTTTCTCGAGCACCAAGAGCCGCAGGCCGGGATTGCGCTCGAGCAGGCGATACGCCGTCGCGAGCCCGACGATACCGGCGCCGATGATGATGACGTCCCGCTGCGCTGCCAGGGCGCGGCGACACTAGCTTGCCGACCCAGTCCTTTCAACGGAACGGCCCGTCGAAGCTCCCGGAGCCGCGAACGGCTGAAGGCGGGGCAACGCCACAAGCGAACGCCGCACCCGCGTGGGCAGCTGCCCCCGGAATTCACTCGCGTGGGGAGGGCCGATCCGGACCGAGCCACTCGACGCTCCAGGGGGCGCACCGACGCGGGGCGGTTCTCGCGACGTGCAAAAAAGGGCAGCCGCTTTCGCGACTGCCCTTGGAACGACCTGCGAAGGCCGCCGAGGAGCTTACTCAGCAGCCGCCGCAGCTCGAGCCTGCGCTTCGCTTTTGCCACCCGCCGGGAGCTCGGCGGCCCGAGACTTGACCTCGATGCGCCGGGTCCGGGCTTCCTCGCTCTTCGGCAGGTGCACCGTCAGGACGCCGTTCTCGAGCTCGGCCGTCACTTCGTCCAGCTTCACGTCCTTCGGCAAGAGGAACGTTCGGCTGAACGCGCCGTAGCGGCGCTCGTAACCGTTGGAGCTCGACTTCTCCGTTCGCCGTTCACCCTTGATGGTGAGCAAGTTGCCCTGAAGCTCGACCTCGACGTCCTCCGGCTTTACCCCGGGCAGCTCGGCGTGCACGACGTACTCGTCGTCGCCACCCCGAACCTCCACCGCAGGAGCGCGATTCACGCCTTCGAAGCCGAAGAAGGGAGGCGTGAACCACGATTCGAAGCGCATCAGATCGTCGAACGGATCCCACAATCTGAGCATGGTTCTTCCCTCCTTTCGCGTTCGTTACGCCCGGGCTCGCGGGCTCGGCCGATAACCTCGGCGAAGGATGTACGCGGCGATCGTCGCCGATCGCACCTGTACCCAAGATGAGCCCGCCGGGCCCGGGCACCGCGCCTTCGGAACGCCCGTGGGCGCGCCCGAGGGCCTCGGCATTTCTATGAATAAGTCGTCCGAAGACCGAATCAAGGCCCCGGCAATCGCGTGCCGGCGCACTCCCCGCCCGCCCGAAGTGCAATCAGGGTGTCGCTGGGGGTTGACCGGGCGCAGCAGGGGTGGGAGGCAGGGCGCCGGGCGCGGCGAGCGACGGCTGGTTCGCGATGTACTCGTCGATGACCTCCCGAATGCTCGAGTCGCGGAGCACGACGGAGATCTCGATGCGACGGTTCTTCCGGTAGGCAGCCTCGTTCTTCCCCGTGTCGATGGGGCGGAACTCGGAGTACGCGCTCGAGGCGAAGTAGCTGCCGTACTGCTGCTCGAGGCCGGGATCGGCCTGGAAGATGTAGTCGAGCACGGCGTTGGCGCGGCGCGCCGAAAGCTCCCGGTTGTACGTGCTGGTGCCGCGTTCGTCGGTGTGCCCCTGCACCGTGATCACGTCGATGCTCTTGCGCACCTCGGGGTCCGCGAGCACCTGAGAGAACGCGGTCGCCAGGCTGTCGAGGAAGGGCCGACCTTCGTCCTTGATGGTGTGCGAGTTGGACTCGAAGAGCAGGCTCTCGTCGAGCACGATGTTGCCGTTGTCCGCGATGCGCGCGAGCGGCGCGCCGGCGCCCCGCGTCTTCTGCAGCTCGCCCTCGAGCGATTGCTTCACCTTCTCGAGTACGTTGAGGCGCAGCACGCCCATGGCCTGCAGCCGGGAACGGAGCTCTTCGAGCTCGCGGTTGCTCGCCGCGATCAGCTCCTGTTGTCGCGCGACCTCGGCCTGCGAGAGGGCGAGACGCGCCTGGCCGGCCGTGATTTCGGACGAGAGCCGGCGCAACCGGTCCTGGGCCGAGCGGATCTGCCGCTGCGAGTCGGAGAGGCGCTCGAGCGTTTGCCGGAGCTCGGCCTGCACGCGCTCCAAGTGGCGGCCGCTCGCGAGGTTCTGGATGTAGGCCAGCACCACGAGCACGAACAGAATCAGCGCGATCGTGGAGGTGAGATCGGCGAACGAGGGCCAGAAATTCTCGCCGGCCTCGTCGGAGAGGACCTGTCGTCGTCGCGTGCGCATCGGCGCCTCACGCGTCCTCGCGCCGCCGGAGCGCCGCGACGTGCTGCTTCATGGTTTCGCTGAGGTCGCCGAACGCCAGGCTGAGGCGCTGCACGTTGTCCTTGAGGTGCAGGTTGAACTCGCGAAAGTCGCGCGTGGTCGCCGCGAACCGCGACAACGCGGCATCGAACTGCTCGACCGCGCCCTCGAGCTTCGCCACCGACTGGGCGAGGCCCGCGGCCATGACGTCGACGCGGGGCCCCCCGGCGACGCCCGTCTCGGCGCCGGCAGCGGCGGTGGGCGCCGCCGGCAAGAGGCTCTCGAGATAGGTCTCGATCTCGACCATCGCCGAGAGGCGCTTGTCCGGCACGCTCGCGAAGACGCCGACGAGGGTCATCACGATGGCCGCGGCGATGCCGAACAACGAGGTCGTGAACGCCGTGGACATGCCCGAGAGGGCCTCGGTGAGCCCGCGCGTCAACGACTCGGTCACGTCGACGACGCGCGTGGGATCCTCCGAGACCAGCGCCGCGAGCGTGCCGATGGACTGCGTGAGGCCGTAGAACGTGCCGACCAGGCCGAGGATGATCACGAGCCCCGTCGAGGCCCGGATGAATCGCTCGCCGAGCAAGAGCGTCTTGAGCTCCGCCTGAAACGCCTGTTCGATGAGAGCCTGGGAGTTGACGTTGGCGCCGCGCGCGCGCGTCGCCTCCAGCGTCTCCCGCACGATGCGCGTGAGCACGGGCGAGTCGAAGACGGGCGGCGGTCCTGCATTGCGCCGCAAATCGCGCAAAAGCCACATGTACCGCGCGCGCACCGTCATCGTGACGAGCAGCGAGAGCACGAGCAGCGCGACGATCGCGCCGATGATGGCGAAGCCGCTCGGGTCGAGCAGCAAAAGGCTCTGGAACAGGCCGGACATCGTTCCTCTCTTCCAAGCAACGCCGGATTTCGCAAGCGCAATCCCAGCACGACTTACGACCCGAACGCGCCGATTTCGAAAGCGTCGCGCGCACCGATTTCGCCCGCGCGGCGAGGAACACCTCGCCGTACATCGCGCCGCCGTCGTCGAAGTCCAGGACGGGCGCCCGCGGAAGCACCGGAAAAGGGGGGTGAATGTTGCCGGTTCGGGGAATTTTCCTAAGCTGCGAAGTCACCATGGACCGCCGCGAGGTCCTCTCCGCATTGGTAGGTGTTCCGATGTTGGCTTCCTGCCGGAACGACGCCCCGGCCCCGCCCGCCGCGCCTCCCGCGCCCGATCTCGTGCTCGACACCGCGCCCCTCGGCTTTCAGTGGCCCACGCTGGATCCCTTCCTCTTCTGCGTGCACCACGACGACGCCTACCCCGCGGCAAACGAGCGCTTCGGGCCTGCCGCCTCGCTCGCTGGCAGGAACCTCGGCAGCGACTTTGCCGGCAAGGACGGCTGGCGCATGTACCACGGCAGGGTCGTGCCCGGCTTTCCCCAACACCCGCATCGGGGATTCGAGACGGTGACGATCGTGCGGCGCGGCCTCATCGATCACTCCGACTCGCTCGGCGCTGCCGCGCGTTACGGCCGCGGCGACGTTCAGTGGCTCACCGCGGGCAAAGGCATCGTCCACGCCGAGATGTTTCCCTTGCTCGATCGCACGGGGCCGAACCCCGTCGAGCTCTTCCAGATCTGGCTCAACCTCCCCGCCGTCGACAAATTCGCCGATCCGCACTTCTCCATGTTCTGGAGCGACACCATCCCGAAGCACGTGGTCCGGGATGCGGCGGGGCAAAGCGTCGAAGTCACGGTCATCGCCGGCGCCTTCGGCGGCATCCGCCCGCTCGCTCCGCCGCCGAAGTCCTGGGCCGCGCGCCCCGACACGGACGTTGCCATCTGGACCATCCGGATGGCGCCGCGCGCCCGCGTCACCGTACCTGCGGCCGCACCCGGCACGAACCGCATGCTCTACTTCTTCGAAGGCGAAGCTCTCGGCATCGGTCCGCGCCGCGTGCCCGTAGGCCACGCGCTCCGTGTGCGGCCCGATCACCCGCTCGTGCTCGAGAATGGCTCGGCTGCAGCCGACCTGTTGCTGCTCCAGGGTCGCCCCATCGGCGAGCCCGTCGTCCAGCACGGTCCGTTCGTGATGACGACGCCCGCCGAAATCCGCCAAGCCTTCTACGACTACCAGGCGACGCGCTTCGGCGGCTGGCCCTGGCCCACCGACGATCCGGTGCACGGCAACGCCCCCGAACGCTTCGCGCGCCACGCCGACGGCCGGATCGAGACCGCCGCCCGCGCCCCCTTGCCGAGCTCGACGGGCTAGCGGCGCCCGCATCGTTCGCAGCCTCGCTGCCTCTCTCGTCAGCGGATCGGCGTTCTCGACCGACGAACGGTCACGAACGCGCCGAAAGCGAGAACGCCGATCGGGCAAACCGATCGGCGTTCTCGGCTGCGAGCACCTCGGCTCGAGGTCAGCTCGCTGGCGGCGGCTGCGACGGGGGATGGGACCAGCCGGACGCGGCGCGCTCGTCCATCATGCCGTTCTTGCGCTTGCGGCGCTTGGGCTCCGGGCGCTCCTCCGCGTCGTCCATGCCGGCCATCGCCTCGGCCTCTTCGGCGTCGCTCGCCTGCATCGAATCGGCGTCGGTGCCGTTCGCGGCCTCCTCCGAAGCCGCCATCGGTTCGGAAGCCTCGCCGCGTTCTTCCGCGGCTGCCTCCTCCTCGGCAGCAGGGCTCGCCTCGGCCGTCGCGGTCTCGCCGGCATCCGACGCCGCATCGCTCTCGCTCGGCGCCTGCTCCCCGTTCATTGCGGTCAGCATTGGGGGCGGTTCGGGTGCCGGTGCCTCCTCCCCGCTCGTGGCCTCGGCGTTCTCGCCACTCTCGCTCGGTGACGCAGCGATGGGCGCTTGCTCGGCGAGCTCGGCCGCCGCGGGCTCCGCCTCCGCTTGCGCGGGCGCCTCGAGCTCGCGCTCCATGGGCTCGTCGCCCACCTCGAGCTCGCACGCGCCGAACACCACCTGCAGCCGCCGCGAATCCGACGCCAGGTTCACTTGCAGCGACCGCGCTCGGATCACGGTCTGGTCGAGCACGCGTCCAGCGAGCTCGATGTGGTCGGCATCCAGCTCGCCGGAGAGCTCACCTTCCGAGCGAATCGTGCCCACCTTCACGCGCCCGTGGAGCGCACCGGTCGCGCTCACGTACAGGGCGGGCGCTTCCACGTCGCCTTCGACGCGCCCGTGGACGTCCATCGGACAGCTCGACGCGAGTGTTCCCCGGATTCGGGTCCCCTGCTCGACGACGGTGCGCAGCTCTCGTTGATCGGCTGATTTCGAATCGCTCATGGTCCTGTCCTCGGCTCGGCGTTCGTGTGCTCGTATCGTGACGATTCGTTGGTTCGTGGGCTCACTCGGCTGCTTCGGCGATCGGCTGCCCGCTCGGCGGCAGAATCTTCACCCGCAAGCGACACCCCGCTTCGAAAGCGAACACCGTGGAATCGGGGGCCTGCTCCACGGCGCCCTTGAGCATGCCGCGCGAGCTCACCACGAGGCTCTTCGGCCCGGCGATGCCAGGGGTCTGTCGTTCGAAGAAGCACCCGTTCACCACGATGCTCCCGTGCCCGAAAATCTGACAATCCTTGAGCACGCCAGACTCTCCGATCACGAGCTCGGCATCTTCGCCGAGCGCGATCGCGCAGTTCTCGAATCGGCTGTCCACGTGGATCTTCGATCCCGCGCCGAACTCGAGGGTCGCGTTCCGCAGCACGTCCCCCTTGCCGAAGTAGCGGGTCCCGTTCGCCTCCCGTTCGGCGCTCTCCTCGTCGACGGTGAGGAAGCGCAGCGCGGCCGCCCCGTCGAGCCGCTCTTCCGCATCGTTTGCCCCTGGATTCGTTCCCCGAATCCAGCTCGCCTCGAGCGGCTCGTCCAGCCGGGCCCGCGCGAACGCTCCGCGGTCCACCCGTGCTCCGGTGACGATGGCGCCCGAAGCGGTGCTTTCGCGGAGATCCGCGCCGCGCAAGTCCGCGTGCGTGAAATCCGCGACCGCCAAATCCGCTCGCCCCAGGTTGGCTCGGCACAAGGACGCTCGCGCGAAGGTCGCGCCCGCAGCCTGCGCACCGCGCAGCTC
>QGUH01000137.1 GCA_003242355.1 Pseudomonadota bacterium | reverse complement strand
GTGATAATCCGCCGACGGGCTCGGTGGGTGTTGGTGCCCACAGCCCCAGGTCCCGGTAGTCCCGCTGACGGCATTGATGAGTGGAGCCGCTGACAACCACCAATGGGTGGTAATCCCGCTGACGGCGTCGGGTGTAGCCGCTGACTATACCAATGGGTGGTAGTCGGTTGGACGGCATCGACAGCGGCTGGCAGCACCAATGAGTGATAGCCCCGCTAAAAGGGTGTAGCGGCCGACTGCACCACACGGTGGTAGCTCGCCGACAGCATCGACGGATGCCGACCGATGGCCCATAGCCCCGCTAACCCGGTGCCACTGGGTGATAGTCCGCCAGCAAAACGCGTGTTCCCATCCCAAAGAAAAAGCTATTGATCCTCGCACACGGGACTGAGAGCTTTGTTTTTCGGAGGAGCGTTTCGAGCTCCACCGGGGCGGATAGAAGAGCGCGAAACTCCCAAACGGACGCTCACACCGCAAGCAGCCCCGAGCCCCGAGGCGCGGAAAAGCCGTAAATGGAGGCGACGTGCTGATTCCCACGGATGTTCTGGACGATACCGCGCGGCGTGTCGCTCAGAGCGAGGCTGCCCGAAAGCGCGTGCTGGGGGCTCTCCGGAAGGGGGAGTCACCGCTCAACATCGACTCACCGGATCGGGCTCGGATGCGGCTGAGCCGTCTGCACCAAGACGCGCCGGGGTTCGAACGCTTGCTCGGCAAGAGCAATTTCGTCGAGGCCTGCGTGCTCGAGCGGGCGGTCGTCGTTTCCAGGGCCGTCGGGCGCGTGACGATCCGGAATGCCCACCGGCGCGTCATCGGCTGGGGAACGGGATTCATGATCTCGCGTTCGCTCCTGATGACCAACAATCACGTGTTGGAGTCTGCGGCGGTCGCGTCGCGGAGTCAGATCGAGTTCAACTACCAGACGGGGCTCGATGGAAAGCTGCTCCCGCCGGTCACGTTCGAGTTGGATCCTGGAGCGTTCTTCTTCACCGATCGCAGTCTCGACTTCACCGTCGTTGCGGTGCGTCCGGATCCGACCGCACGGGAGCCCCTCGAGGCGTTCGGATTCTGTCCGCTGAAGCCCGAGCTCGGCAAGGTCTTGATTGGCGAGCACCTGAACGTCGTCCAGCACCCCAATGGCGAGCCGAAGCAAGTGGCCATCCGCGAGAATACCCTCACTGCGCTGCTGGACGATTTTCTGCATTACGAAACCGACACCGCGCCCGGCTCGTCCGGTTCGCCCGTGTTCAACGACCAGTGGGAGGTCGTTGCGTTGCACCACTCCGGGGTTCCCGCCAGGGACGAGAATGGCAACTACCTCAACCTCGACGGCGAACCTTGGGACGACCGACAGGGGGAGCAGCGGCTCAAGTGGATAGCCAACGAGGGCGTGCGCATCAGTCGGATTTTTCAGCGCTTGATGACGGTCGCGCCCGACCACTTCAAACACGAGCTGACCGGCGACACCTCGTCTCCCGTGTTCTCGATGCCGAGCTCGAAGCCCCCAAAGCTCGACGGCACACCAACCGTCGGGCTCACGGCACTGAGTGTCGGGCCCACTGCATCGGGTATCGGCCCTTCCACGCCCGGCGTTGGCCTTACCGTCGAGAACGACGGCTCGACGACCATCACGCTACCCGTGTCTCTCAACATTCAAGTGGGAGCTGCAGGGCTACTCCCCACGGTGCCACGGTCGCCGGCAGCTCCGAGAGTGCATCCAGCGAGCGTGGTCGCTCCGGTGCAGCCGTCCGGGGCAGGGGTGTCTGCACCAGGAGTCGTCGCGGCGATGGCAGAGGCGCTCGCCGAGCTCGAACGGGCCCGAGAAGCGCCCTACTACGACTCCACGGAAGACGTCCTGGACCGGGACGCCTACTACGAGGGCGTGGACTTGGCTGCAAACCCGGAGCAGCTGTACGAGGCGCTGCACGAGCTGCTCGCGAGTACCCATCACACCAAGCTCCGCTACAAACCCGCCGAGCACGTCTATCCACTCGTGGACTTGCAGCCCAACGGCATGCTGCGCAGCATCTATTCGTGGAAAGAGTTCGACCCGGAGCACTTCATTCGAGAAGACTTCCGGGTCGAGCTCGAACGCGCCGCACGCTTGCAGGAGATGATGATGCTCGAGTCTTCGCGGGGGCTCGAGGAATGCATCGATCTGCTCGAGGCGCTCTTGCCATACAACTGCGAGCACGTCGTCCCGCAGTCCTGGTTCTCCAAGAAGGAGCCCATGCGGGGCGACCTCCACCACCTCTTCGCCTGCGAGGTGGAATGCAATAGCTTCCGCGGCAACATTCCCTACTGGGACTTTCCGGATTTCGAGGAAGCCGAGCGTAAGGACTGCGGCAAGCGCCTCGCGACCAAGTTCGAGCCCACCAACGGCAAAGGCGAGGTCGCTCGAGCCGTCCTGTACTTCCTCCTGCGCTACCCCGGAGAAATCAACGCAACCGAGCAAGAATACCAGGAAGACCGACTAAGGATTCTGGTGAGCTGGCACAAGGCTCACCCCGTCACCGAGCACGAGCGACATCGCAATCGCGCGATCTTCAGGAAGCAGGGCAACCGCAACCCCCTGATCGACTTTCCGGATTTGGTGGACGAGATCGACTTCTCCCAGGGGCTTGGGTTGCCGCCGTGATCGACGAGTGTGCGGGCACCTGGATGATTCGCCGGCGCGGCGAGCCCATGCCCGCGGGGAACATCGGCGATCCGCAGGGTGGCGCGTTGCGCGTGAGGCGCAGGTGTCCCCTACGACCACGGCGCCGAGTGGCATCGGGTGGCGCCCACTGGCTCGGGCGACGTCTCCGCCGGGCGATCGGCGTGCTCGAGGCGAGACGGTCATCGACAAGCGGTTCGCGTCGGGGGCGAACCCGCATTACCAGGTGCACATCGTCGACGATACGACAGACTACCGAATCGCGGTGAACGTGCAGTCGAAGGACGGCTCGCAGGTCGAGTACGTCGTCCAGCCGTGGTTCGATCATCGGATTCTCGAGGGGCTGCACGAGCTGCCACTCGGCTTCAAATCGCTCGCAGGCAGCGGTCCGGGTGGGCTCGCGCTCGACTACATCAGGGGCAACCTGCTCGACCGAACCAAGTTGGTTCCCTTGCCGTTTTCGGCACCGCCGTGCGTTCGCCCCGCGACCCCCTTCGCTCACGCGCGCTGGGACGACGTGGGCTCGCGAAGGGAAGTCGCGGGGTGTGCGGGGCCCTTCAGGGGGACTGACTGGAGGTGCGCACCAGCGGCACGTCGACCAGCTCGGGGCAATGAGTCATTGCTTCGGCGCACGCGTCGGCCGAGTCCGCGACCGTATCCCGAGGAATTGCGCTCGCGCCTCGTCGCCGCCCTAGCAGCGAACGACTTGCGGAAGTGAAGCGAGCAATCGGACAGGTATGGGGGTGGATTGCCTGCGACCTTCAGTACCCGATTTGGAAACAGTATCTTCGGGCGGCTCCGGGTCCGGACGGGAAACCAGGACGAGAGCACGCTGCGGGCGCTGGCTCGGTTGCAGGAGAACGTCGTGGAGGGTGTTCTGCACGCCGCCTTTGCGAGCTGCCCGGAAGTGGTTCAGAACGCCCTGGTGCGGTCACCGGAAGTCGCCGCCGGCGCCGGAGGTCCTCGCGTCGGTTGCTCGAGGCCTGCTCGAGCAGGACCGGTTCGACGACGCGCTGCTCTGTGCCGCGCGATCGATTCGAAGCTCGCGGTGGGCGGCCGTTTGTGCGCTCGCGCGCGCTCTGATTTACGCTTCGGCCGTGAACGGCATGCCTCGGAACGGAAGGATTGCGCTCGCGGCGTTCGCCTTCATGGCCGTGGCGATGACGGCTCCGGGGTGTTCGAGTCGGGACGGCGGCGGCGAAGGCCAAGTCGGCGGCCAAACGTCGAGTGGGGGCGCGGGAGCCTTGCCGAGCTCGGGCGGGAGCGGTGCGGCGGGTACTGGCGGTGTCCCAGCGTCTGGCGGAGTCGCCGGCTCCGGGAATCCGACGACGTCCGGCGGAGTGGCGGGCTCCGGCAATCCAACGACATCCGGAGGCGTCGCGGGTTCGGGGAACGCCCCGTCGTCGGGTGGAGCCACCGCGGGCTCGGGGCCTTCTGGCGATTCGGGATCCGGAGGCACGCAGTCCGGTTCCGGAGGTGCTCCGTCCGGTTCCGGAGGCACTGATTCTGGAGGAGGTGCGGATTCGGGATTGGGAGGCGCGGATTCGGGATCCGGGGGCTCGGCGGGTGGGGACGCGGTCGAGGCGCTCATTGCTGGCTTCGACGCGTATTGGGACTTCGAAACCGTCGAAGGCTCGACGATGCCGTCGTCGGTCGGCGACGCAGCGCTCGAGCTCGATGCCGGCACCGTCGCGCCCGGACCCACGGGCAACCAGCTCGCGCTCTCCGACGGCGCTGCCGGGGCGCACGCGAGCGACTCCATTCTCGACACGGCGGAGAGCTTCTCGATCGCGGCTTGGATCCGCCTCGACGAGCTCACGGAGTACAACACCTTCGTTTCGATCGACGGCTCCCAAGTGAGCGCCGTCTACCTGCAGAAGCGCGCGGACCACCGGCTCGCTCTGGCGACTTTTCCGGAAGACTCGACGGCGAGCACCCCTTGCGTCACGTCGGCCGAAGTTCGCCCTCGCCCGGGTGAGTGGTATCACGTCGTCACGACGCGCGACCGTGCGACGCGCGCGCAGCGCCTCTACGTCGACGGCGTCTTGTCCGGAAAGACGGTATGCCCAGGTGGGGTCTTTTCCGCGTCGGGGCCGCTCCGGATAGGGAGTGGGCGATGGGACGGGACTCATCGCGACTTCCTGAGCGGCGCCATCGATGGGCTCGGTGTGGTGAGCCGCGTGCTCTCACCGCGCGACGCGCTCGCGCTCTATCGGGCGGGACGTCCGCAAGCGCGGCACTACCTGTTTGCATATTTCGTCGAGGTTTCCCAGGGCCGCGGGGACGGCCTTCGGCTCGCTCACAGTCACGACGGGCTGCATTGGGGAGCGATCGGGGCGGGCAAAGTCTTCATGCCGCCCTCGGTGGGTGGTGGCTCGTTTCGGGACCCGCACGTGATGCGGGACCCGGAGGGTGTCTATCACCTGGTGTGGACGACCTCGTGCGTGCCCTGGGCCGAGTCGAACTGCGTGCAGGACAGAGGGTTCGGTCACGCGACCTCGCGCGACCTCGTCACGTGGAGCGCGGCAGATTACGTCACCATCGACCTGAACGTGGAGCACGTGTGGGCCCCGGAGACGGTCTTCGATCCGCTCACGCAGCAGTACATGGTCGTGTTCTCGGCGCCGATCGACGCGAATCCATCGGCCGCAGACCCTCATAGCCTCTATTACGTACTCACGTCCGACTTCGAGAGTTTCTCGCCGCCCGAGGTCCTCTATTCTCGGCCCGGTCGCAACTTCATCGATGGAACCATCGCACGCGTGGGGAACGAGTTCTTGATGATTCTCAAGGACGAAGCCGAGGGTCAAAAGAACCTGCGCGCGCTCGTGTCTCCCCGCCTCTTCGGCGAAGGCGCCTGGCAAGGCGACCCCTCGGCGCCCCTCACGGGAAACTACGCGGCCGAGGGCCCGTCGATCATGGAACGCGACGGTCGGCTCCTGATCTACTTCGACAAGTACACGGAAGGCGCCTACGGCGCTCTCCACGCCTCGGCCGGTGCTCCGCTGACTTCACCGAGTAGTTGGGAAGACATCTCTTCTTCGACGTTCTTCCCCGGTGTCCGCCACGGAACACCCATCGAGGTGCCCTGGGACGTGTTCGAGAAAGTCGCCCTGTTCGCGGGTGAGTAGACTCGGGAGTACTGGCGCCCAGACCGAACGTCGACCCGAGACCCGGAAGTAAGGCGCGCGGGCAAGAGGCCATGGCGAGGCTTCCGGCACGCTATGACGAAGAACGCCGAGCGGCGTGCGGGGCAATCAAGGAGAGCAAGCCGCCCACGATGGCGACGGTCGCAACGTAAACCCAGCTGGGAGGCCGCCACGCGGAGGCGCTCGAGAGGGCGAGGACGGCGAGGGAGAGGCCGAGGGCGATGCCGAGGAGGCCGGCGAGGGCGCTGTCGCGGATGACGAGGAGGGCTTGTTGGTGGGGCTGGGCACCGAGGGCGGCGCGGATGGCGAGCTCTTTGCGGCGGACGGTGAGCGTGTGGGACGTCATGGCGTGGACGCCGACGACGGAGAGGGTGAGGCCGAGCGCGGCAATCACGGAAAAGAACCAGACGAGCATGCGATAGGGCCAGAGCGTCGCGGCCACGACTTCCGGGAGCGGCGTTTCGACGATGACTTGATGGGGCGCGACGGCGCGGATGCGACGGCGGAGGTCGTCGATGAGGCGCGCGCTTGCGCCCTTTGCGAGCGCCACGACTTTGTCTTGCGGGGGTGACTGGAAGATCGGGACGTAGACGTCGCCGGGGCCGTGGTCCAAGACGTCGTGCACGTCTTGGGCGACGCCGATGATCGTGCACGTGCCGCCGGTTTCGAGGTGGACGCGGCGCCCCACGGCGGGCGCGCTGCCGAAGGTGTTTTCCGCGAGCTTTTTGCCGAAGACGAGCACGCAGGGGGAGCCTTCGCCGTGCTCGGCGCCGAAGCCGCGACCCTCGACGAGGTCGATGCCGAGCACGGAGAAGTAACTCGGGCTGACGGCGACGTGCTTTCCCCAGAGCATGGCGGCGGCTTCCGGCTTGGGGGTGCCTTCGAGGTAGAAGCGGAGCTCCTCGTATTCCTTGGTCAGGGGCGGATCACTGACGAGCGCGAGGCGGCCTGAAAACGCCGCTTCGTGCTCGACGAGCTGGCGGAGGCGCCCCAACAGCCGAGTCCATTCATCCCCCTGCGTGCGGGAGTGGCTGGCGGAGCGCAGGGCCCCGTGAAGATTGGGGAGATGGAGTTGTGTCACGTCGGCGGCGTCGAAGCCGAGGGGCTTCTCCTTTTGATGGACGAAGTAGAGGTAGGCGCTGAGGCTGCCGAAGGTCAGCGCCGAGGCGAGCGTCACCTGGGCGCAGACGAGCGCGCGACTGATGAGTCGCCCCTTGACCATCCCCGCGGCGCCCCCGCCGCCATCGCGCAGCACGCGGGCGAGACTCGCGCGCGTTGCCTGGCGCGCGGGCACGAGCGCGATCAGCAGCGTACAACTCGCGGCGATGGCGATCGTCAGCAGCCACGAGCGCGCGTCGAGGCGCGCGTCCACGATGCTGGAGGCCTGATTGTTGATGAGCGTGGGCATTCCGCTCACGACCCAGTCGATGACCGAGTGGCCGAGCAGCGTGCCGATTGCCGTCGCGAGCACCATCAGGATCGCGATCTGGCTGCCCCAGTGTTGGAGAATCGTGCGCGCGTCTGCGCCGAGCGCCTGGCGTACGGCGAACTCACGCGCTCGGTGCAGGGCCTGCGCGAGCAGCAGATTCGCGACGTTGGCGCTGGCGACGCCCACGACGAGAAGCGCGGCGAGCACGAGCGCAACGGCGATGGGGCGATGGCGACTCAGCACGTCGCCCAGTGGGACGGCCGCGATGCTCATGCCCTCGTCGGTGTCGGGGTGCGCGCGCGCGATCGCCTCCGCCAGGCGGCGCAAATCCTGGTTGCCCTGATCGAGCCCGATGCCCGGCTTCAAGCGGGCGAATGCCGCGACGAAAGCGTCTCGATTCGCGCGCTCCTCCGCGCTCGGAGCGTGAGGCAGCCAGATGTTGGCGACGCCGCCGAACGGGGAGAGAAAGCCCTGGGGAGCGATGCCCACGACGCGATGCTCGAGGCCGTCCACGGCCAGGGAGCTTCGGCGGATATTCGAAGCCCGCCGGATCCGCGGCGCCAAGGGTCCTTACCCGGCCCGACCCAGGGACGGGCCCCCGGCCAGGGTT
>QGUH01000136.1 GCA_003242355.1 Pseudomonadota bacterium | reverse complement strand
CCCCCCGCCTTTCCCCTCCAAACCGAGGTCGGTCCCGCCGGCGCGGGTGACACGTTCGCCGGAGCGCTCATGGGGTACCTCGCGAGCCAACGCGACCTCGACCAAAGCACGCTGCGCCGAGCGGTGATGATCGCGGCGACGGTGGCGTCCTTCTGCATCGAGGACGTCGGCCCGCACCGGGTTCGGCAGCTTACGCTGCCCGACGTCGCCGCGCGCCTGGAGGAGCTCCGGGCGCTCGTGCGCGTGTAACCCGCGCGGGCCGAGGCGATCAGGCGGCGAGCGTCGCCGAGTCGATCGTGATTTCGCCCGTGGCGGGCCCGTCCGCTCGGGCGCGCTCGGCAGCCACGAGATCCAGGAGCTCGCGGGCCTCGGCGAGGCCCGACTCCATCATCGCGCGCATGTAGCCGTCGATGGTACCGCTCACCCGGGAAAGGCGGGAGCCGGCTCCCTCGCCTCGCAGCCGCAGGGCCTCCCGGATCATCCCCCGCAGCGCCTCGAGCATTTCGGCCTTCGTCTTCTTTGCCATGACGGTGGTCTCCAAGAGCCCGATTCGCGGCTCTTTGGAAACTCGTAAATGGATCCCGACGGCTCGGCCAAGTTCCGAGCTGTCGCCGTGCGCCGGAAGGCACGAATGCCCCGCGACGGGAGGGGCTGGCGGTTGGGAACGCATCGAAAATACGCGGAAGGCCTGAAACGGACCGCCCGCGTGGGGAGAGGCTCCGCCGACTTCACTTCGGCGGAGAGAGGCGGCGCCTGCCGCCCCTGGGAACCGGGCCCAAAGCGTCGAGCCGTCGAACGGAATCGGCGATGAGGGGCGGTAGTCGTGGCCTTTGACGGGCCTTCGCGGGCGACCTATGGTTCTCGGGTCCGACAGGTGGACCCGTACTCGGACGGGCCGCCATGGCGCGACGCAGCAGCGCTCTCGTGAAGCTCAACATGTTCAAGTCGAAGATCCACGGCGCTACGGTGACGCACGCGGATCTCGCTTACGAAGGCAGCGTCACCGTTGACAAGGACCTCCTCGATGCGGCCGGCATCCTGCCGTACGAGGCCGTGCACATCTGGAACGTCACGCGCGGCACGCGTCTCGTGACCTACGCGCTGGAAGGGCCGCGCGGCAGCGGCGCGGTGTGCGTGAACGGCGCCGCGGCTCACCTCAACCAGCCGGGCGATCGCGTCATCCTCGCGACGTTCGCCGACATGACGCCGGAGGAGGCGCGGCGCCACGTGCCCATCGTCGTGCGCGTCGACGCCAAGAACCGCGCACTGAACACGGACCCCGAACAGCCGGGGCCCCTGCTCGACTCGATCGGCGTCGCGTAGTGTCCCGCTCGCTCGCAGCCGACGCATGAACCCTGGGTTTGCCGCGGCGGCGCTGGTGCGCGAGCTCGGGGAGCATCCGAAGCTTGCCGCGCTGGCGAGCACCGTGCGCACCGCGGCGCTCGATGCGTGGCTCGCGCGGCATGGTCGCCACGGCGCGACGGCGCGGTTCAGCCTCCCCTCGGTGCCCCCGTCGGTGCCGCCGGGGACCGCCGCGGCCGCCCCCCTCACGCGGGACGACGCGGACACGAGCTACGGCAACGTGCTCGACGTGCTCGAGCGCGGCGCCGAGCTGCCGGAAGAGCGCGCCATGCTCGGGGCGCTGATCGCGCTCGCGTTGCGCGAACGGCCACCGCTCAGCGCCACCGAAACGGCGGAGCTCGCGTACGAGCTCGTGTGGCACGCCGCGCACACGCAGTGCGACGCGCTCGCCGTCCTCGATCTCGTGCTCGGACCGAACGCCGCTCCGATTTGGCAGGGCGTCGGCTCGGTCGTGCTCAACCCGGAACTGTCGCCGCCGGATTTCGGGCGCACGGAGCTCTTGATCGCGGCCGCAGCCCTCGGCGCCTCCACCTCGAAGGAGGCCGCGCGGCTCCGCGCCGAAGCCGCGCGCCGCACCAGCGACCCCGCAGTGGCGGCGGTGCTGCTCGCCGGCAGCGACGTCGGCAGCTGGCGCGACCGCGCTTCGGAGCGACCCGGTGACGCCCCCGGCGGCCCTTCCGAAAAGACCACCCCGGCAGAACGCACGTCCGCCCTCGAGAGTGCTCGGGACGACGCCGAAGGCGCTTCCGAAAAGGTGGCCCGCAGCGAGGAGGCGTCAGCGATCGAGGGTGCTCGGGACGACGTGGGCGTCGGTTCCGAAGAGCCCGAAAAGGTGGCCCCGGCGGACCGAACGTCGGCCCAGACGAGCGAGCCCGACGCAGCACGCGCGGACGACGCGACGTCCGAGACTCCGGAGGACGCGACGCCGGCCATTGCAGCCCATGCGCTCGAGGGCCTCGCCTCGACGGAGGCTCCGCCCACGGAGGCGCCGACCGACACCGAGGCTCCGCCCGAGTCCGATGCAGCACCCGACTCCGCGGCTCGGCGCGGCTCGGCTCGAAGCGCGTCGCGCAGTACGCCCTCGAAGGAGGGCAAGCGGACCCGATCCGTGTGGAAGCCGGCGTCGAAGATCGAGCCGACGGGGCCGGAGCGTCCGCCCGCCACCGACGAGCTCACGGGCGAGTTGGTTTCCGTGCAGAGCCCGTGGGTCACCGTTCTCCTCACGGTGACGCTCGTCATCGTGCCCGTCGTCGTGGTGCGCGCTTTGCTTCGCTACGTCTTGCTCTGCCGTCGCCCGGCCTCGCTGCGCCTGACGCCACACGGGCTCGAGCTCTCACAACGAACGATCGTGCTCGGGCACGTGCTGCGCAGCCGCTCCACCGTGGTGCCGCTTTCGGGATTGGTGCGCATCACCCGCGAGGTCCGCTACGCGGGCGCGGCGTTGTACGCAGGGCTCTTCGCGCTCACCCTCGGAACATACGTCGGGACGCGGCGCTTCCTCGAAGGGCTTCGCGTGGCGGGAGGGTCCCTCGACTTGTTCGCCTTTGCCGCGCTCGCGCTCTTGCTCGGCATCAGCCTCGACTTTTTCTTCTCGAGCGTCGCGCATTCGTCGCGCGGACGATGCCGCGTGATCGTCGTGCCGACCCGCGGTCGAGCTTTCGGCGTCGGTTCCGTGGACGCTCGGAGCGCCGACGCGTTGCTCACTCGAGTTTCCAAGCAAGTGCGGGCCGTCGCGGAACGGCGCACCCCCGCCCGAATCTCCGAACCCGTTTAACCCGAGAGTCTCCCTCCCAACCGCGCGCGGCCTGGCAGCGCGTGTCGGCCGAGCCACGCGCCTGCGTCGCCGAAGCCACGTCGCCAACAGCGGCCGGCGCTCGGGCTCGTTCTCGTCGAAGGAGGCCCGGCTGGTACGGTGATCGCATTCTCGCCTCGAGCCAGGAGGCCGCGCCGAGAACTGGCCGGTGAGCTCACGCTGTGGAATTAGGAAGTCCGTCGATGCCGTCACGCATCCTGCATCGCGCTCCCGTGGCATTGCTGGTCGGGTACGCTCTCGCCGGATGCGAGCGCGAGCCCGCAGCGCCACCGGCGCCGTCGACCAGCAGCGCAACGCGCGCGGCGGATCCGCAGTCGCTCCCGGAACCCAGTCCCTCGCCACCCCCCGAAACGACGCCCGAGCCCCAACCGCAGCCGGCGCCGATTCCGACCGAGTGGTCCGTCGTTCCGAGCTTTCCGCCCGATTACTCGGGCACGTGGTTCGCCGTCACCAGCTCGAGCGTCGGCGTTTACGAAGAGCCCAGCGCGACTTCGACCAAGCTCGGCTACGTGCGCATGGGCGGGCGCGTACCCGTCCGCTCGGAGCCGGTGTCGACCGAGGGGTGTGACGCAGGCTGGTACGAGCTCTACTCGGGCGGCTTCGTCTGCGGCAGCTTCGGCACGACGAATCTGGAGCATCCCGAAGTCAAGTTCGGGGTGAGCATGCCGAAGCTCGACGCCGTGCTCCCCTACCTGTACGTGCGCAACGCGAAGCTCGGCACGCCGCTCTACCACACGGTGCCTTCGCGCAGGCAAATGGAGCGATACGAGCCCTATCTCGTGAAGAACGCCGAGCCACGGGCCGTTCCCGTTTCCGACACGGTCTCCGCAGCCTTTCCGTCGCCGCCGAACGCGTTGCCCTCGATCGACGAGCTGCTCCCTGCTTCGACCGTGGTGGAGCCGGAAATCCCGTGGTGGCGCCGTGAAGACGCGAAGAAGCGCTTGCACGAAGTGAGGCTCGCAGAGCTCGAAGCCGAGGCCGACGGCGTGCTCGCCAAACGCTTGGTGACGGGCTTCTACGTGGCCGTCGATCACGAGTTTTCGTGGCACGGGCGCACCTGGTACAGGACGACCAAGGGTCTGGTTGCTCCGAGCGATCGCTTCTTTGCGCCCGAACCCTCGAAGTTCCGGGGTGTCGAGCTCGACGGCGAGCACTGGAAGCTTCCGATCGGCTGGGTTTACGGCGCGCGGAAGAACAGCGCGCTCTACACGGTCGATCCCGAGAAGAAGACCCTGAAACCGGCAGGAACGGTGGAGCGCTTCGTCGCGCTCCCCCTCACCGGGCGATCCGTGACGATCGGAAAAAACACCTACGAAGAGCTCCGGGACGGCACCTGGATACGCGCGGCGCACGTGCGCGTGACACGCCCTGGTCCTCTCCCGAAGAATCTCGCGCCCGACGAGCGCTGGATCGACGTCAACCTCGAAACCCAAACGCTCGTCGCGTTCGTCGGCGAAACGCCGGTTTACGCGACGCTGATCTCGAGCGGACGTGAATCCACGATCAAGGAGAAGGATCACCGAACGCCAGTCGGCGAGTGGCGCATCGGCGTGAAGCACGTGACGACCACGATGGACGGCGACGGCACCGCCGCGGGCGATCTGCCCTACAGCATCGAAGACGTTCCGTACGCGATGTTCTATTACAACTCTTACGCGCTCCACGCCGGGTTCTGGCACCCGAGCTACGGGACGCAGATGGGCCCCGGCTCGGTGAACCTGTCCCCCCCCGGCGGGAATTCCCTGTTCTTCTTCACCGACCCGCCGGTGCCCGCAGGCTTGCACGGCGCGTGGGCGACCGACCAACGTCCGGGCAGCCGCGTCGTCGTCCACTAGAACGCCGATCGGTTTGACCCGATCGGCGCTCTAGCCTCGTTTCGTAGGGGCGAAACGTGCCGCCCCTCCCCGCCGAGGTGAACTCGGCGGGGCCCCTCCCCACGCGGGCACTCTGTCCGACGCTGTTGACAGCGTATTTCGGCGCGTTCCCAACCGTTTGTCGCTCTAGAACGCCGATCGGTATGATCGATCGGCGCTCTAGCCTCGTTTCGTAGGGGCGAAACGTGCCGCCGCCCAGCACCTTGCCTCCCGGGAGCACGGCTGCCGGCGGACACCCATGCGCGGGGTGGCCGATGTCGCACTCGAGGGTGAAATGGCGCCGCGTCGCGTTGGGAGCGAGAGAACCGGCCGGACGGCCTCGCGTGTTGCCGCTGCGGCGCTGCGGCCCGGAAACAGGCGACCTCGCGGATGGATTTGACAGCGCCCCGTCATCAGGACCATCACCTTCGAGCCATGGACCAGTTCTCGGCACATCTCGACCGCGGGTGGGATCTCGTGCAGCGAGGAGATCCCCGCGGGGCCGAGGTCTCGGCGAGGCGAGCGCTCGAAATCGATAGCCAATCCCCCGAGGCGTACAACCTGCTCGGATACGTCGCCGCGTTGAAGGGAGAGTACGAAGAGGCGATTGACCACTATCGCCAAGCGATCGCGCTCGACGACACCTACCTCGAGGCGATGCTGAACGCGGCCGAGGTCTACATCCATCCGCTCGGCGAATTCGACGAGGCCATCAGCATGTGCGATCAGGCCCTCGATCTCGCCGAGACCGACGACGAGGTGGTGGACGCGCTGCTGCTCAAGTTCGATGCCTTGCTCGGCAAGGGCGAGCTCGAGGAAGCGGCCGCTCTGTGCGAGCGGTTCCCTCCCGGGCCGTTCGAGAACCCCAACCACGTGTTCCTGGTCGGAAGGGCGTACTACGAAATCGGCGACGTCACGCGTGCCGAGCCCTTGATCGAGGAATCGGCCAAGCTCAATCCCAAAAACCCCGAGAGCCACTACTACCTCGGCCTGGTGCGGGACGAGCGTGGGGACACGCGCGGCGCGACGAAGGCGTTTCTGCGTTCGCGCGAGCTCGATCTCGAGGTGCCACCGCCTCCCTGGAGTCTCTCCCGGGAGACGTTCGAGGTGACGGCCAAACGCGCCCTCGCCTCCCTGGATGACGCGCTGCGCGCGTACTTGCAAGACGCCGAGCTCTACGTCGCAGACGTGCCCGGCGTGGAAGTAATCGTGGACGGCGTAGACCCGCGCGCGCTGTTGCTCATCGATGGTGTTGGGGCGGCGGGGTCGTCCATGACGGTTCGCGTATTCGTCTACCAACGCAACGTGGAGCGCCTCGCGGGCTCGCTCGATCAGGTCGAACGCGAGATCCGCCTCGCGCTCGAACGCGAGATCACCGCGACGTTCCTCGAGCCCGAGCAAGAGAGTCGTCCGAACCGCGCCTTGAACTGAGCTCGAGCGTCGTCCAGGTCCGGAGCGGCTGCGCAGGCGCACGCCTCGAGCGGCGCTCCCTCGAAGGGCGGCAGCACGGCTAGGCGAAAAATCCGAGCCGACCGTGCCGCTCGGCACGGCACGTTCGACGGGGGGATTACGCCGCGCGGCTGACAAGCTCCGTCGCGACCCGCTCGAGAACGAGACGGGCCGGCGTGGGGGGCAGCCCGGCGAGGGCTTCGAGCCCGACGCGCGTGCACTGCTTCGCCCGCTCGCGAACCACGTCGCAGGCGCCGCTCTCGCGCACGATGCGGCTCACGAGCGCGACCGGCTCGGTGTCGCCCGCATGGATGCGGCGCAGCGCTCCGACGAGATCGGGATGCTTGGCCACGGCGAGCACGAGCGGCAACGTGAGCTTGCCTTCGCGCAAATCGATGAGGAGCGTTTTGCCGGTCCCCTCGCCCGCGTAGTCGATGACGTCGTCCACGAGCTGGAACGCGATGCCGAGCTGTTCGCCGAAGCGCGCCATGAGCTCTTGCTGGTGCGGCGTCGCCCCCGCGACGCGTGCGCCCGTTCGCGTGGCCCATGCGAACAGCGACGCGGTCTTGTCGCGCAGGATGCGCTCGTAGGTGGACTCCGAAACGTCGAGCTCGGTGCGCCCGCGCAGTTGCACGATTTCCCCTTCGACCAGGGATCGCAGAGTGCTCACGAGGTCCGGCAGCGCGTCGGGAGCGAGCCGCAGCGTCCGCTCGAGCGCGTGCACGAGCAGTAAATCGCCGGCGAGCACGCTGACCGCATTGCCCCACAAGGTGCGCGCCGCGGGTACACCGCGTCGCGCATCGCCGTCGTCGATCACGTCGTCGTGGAGCAGAGTCGCCGAATGAACGAGCTCCGCGACCACCGCGAGCTCGCGGGCGACCGGCGGTACTGCGCCGAAGCAAGCCGCGCTCAAGAGCAGCGCGATCGGGCGAATGCGCTTGCCGCCGCTCGAGAGCAGGTGGCGCGCCGCAGCCGAGCCGGGCGCGGGGCCGTCCAAGGAAACCTCACCCAGCGTCGCTTCGATCCATGCCAGGTCGTCCGCGAGCAGCGCCTGCACCGCTGCGAGCCGGTCGGCAACCGGAGGTGCGGCCCGCATGCGCTCGGCAGCCCCGAGAAGCGAGCTCGCGGCGAAATCCAGCGGCAGGGGCGAAGTCTCTTCTAATTTCTGAGCTTTCAAATTCTTGTGAAAGCACTATGGGGGAGCCTCTGCCCGGGGTCAACGCGAGACCACTCATCCCGACACCGCTCCGGACGCCAGGCCCCCGATTCCGGCCGGCGGGCAAGCAGGTACGCGCGAGACGGGAGCTCCCGGTGCACGTTGCATTTGACGAGCCCGGCGAGCATGGGCAAATGCGCGCCATGCGCCCCGACGCCTCTGCTC
>QGUH01001076.1 GCA_003242355.1 Pseudomonadota bacterium | reverse complement strand
CGACGAGAAGACGTTCGAGTACTTGAAGGGGCGCAAGCACGCGCCGAGCGGCGCCGCCTGGGACCGCGCCGTCGAGTACTGGAAGAGCGTCGCTTCCGATCCGGACGCTTCGTACGACGACGTGGTGCGCTTCGACGGGCACGACATCGCGCCGACCGTCACCTGGGGCATCAACCCGGGCCAGGCCATCAGCATCAAGGACAAGGTGCCGCGCCCCGAAGACGGCGAGACCGAAGCGGAGCGCGCGGCGATCCGCGAAGCGCTCGAGTACATGCAGCTCACGCCGGGCGCGCCGATCGAGGGCACGCCCGTGAACGTCGCCTTCATCGGCAGCTGCACCAACGGGCGGCTCAGCGATTTCCGCGAAGTGGCGCGTTACCTGCGCGGCAAGAAGGTCGCGCCGTCGGTGCGCGCGCTCGCGGTCCCCGGCTCGATGCAGGTGGCGCGCGAGGCGGAGGCCGAGGGGCTCGACGCGATCTTCCGCGAGGCGGGGTTCGAATGGCGGCAGCCGGGCTGCTCGATGTGCCTGGCGATGAATCCCGACAAGCTCATCGGGCGCGAGCTCTGCGCGTCGTCGTCGAACCGGAATTTCAAGGGACGTCAGGGCAGCCCCACGGGGCGCACCGTGCTGATGAGCCCGGTGATGGTCGCCGCCGCCGCGGTAACGGGACGCATCGCGGACGCCCGCGAGGTGTTCGGAATCTGAGCGAGGACAACCATGGCTCTCCCCAAGATCGTGAAGGTCCAAGGCCGCGGCGTGTACGTGCCGGGCGACGACATCGACACCGACCGCATCATCCCCGCGCGGTTCATGAAGTGCGTCACCTTCGACGGGCTCGGCGCGTACGCGTTCTACGACGCGCGCTTCGACGAGCAGGGCAACTCGAAGGGTCACCCCCTCGACGACCCGCGCTTCCGGGGCGCGACGATTCTCCTGTCGAACAGCAACTTCGGCTGCGGCTCGTCCCGCGAGCATGCGCCGCAAGCGCTCTCGAAGTTCGGGATTCGCGCGATCATCGCCGAGAGCTTCGCCGAGATCTTCTTCGGCAACGCGACGACGCTCGGCATGCCGTGCGTCTCGGTGACCCGCGACGCGGTGTCGGAGCTCGCGCGGGCCATCGAGGCCGATCCGGCCACGGAGGTCACGCTCGACCTCGAAGCGAAGACGGTTCGCGCCGGGACGCTTTCGTTCCCATTCGACATGAAGCCGGGAGCGCGCGATGCGTTGATCCGCGGCGAGTGGGATCCGATCGGGCAGCTGCTCGACGCGGCGAACGACGTGCGGGCGGTTGCGCAGCAGTTGCCCTACCTGAGCTTCTGAAGCCGAGGTCGCAGCGCCGAGTCGCAGCTCCCGAAGCGGAGCTCGCGAGCGGACGAGGCGGCACGGCCGACGTCAGCCCGAACGGAGCCCGAACGAAGCCGCGTCTTCGAGCGGGTTCGACGCTTAGGATTCGAGAAGGAGAGCGAACACTGGCGAGCGAAGCCGACCTTTCGTTCATGCGCGCCGCGCTCGCCGAGGCGGATCGCGCGCCCGCTCACGGTGACGTGCCCGTCGGCGCCCTCGTCATCGGCGCCGACGGCACGGAGCTCGCGCGTGACCACAATCGCCGCGAAGAGCTCGAGGATCCGACGGCGCACGCCGAGCTGCTCGCGGTGCGCCGTGCCGCGGCGCGCATCGGCCATTGGCGGCTCGAGGGCGCCACCGTGTACACGACCCTCGAGCCCTGCCCGATGTGCGCGGGCGCTCTCGTGGCCGCCCGCGTTGCGCGCGTCGTCTACGGCGCCCGCGACCCCAAAGCCGGCGCCGTCGACACCCTGTTCTCCATCGGCCAGGACACGCGCCTCAACCACCGCTTCACCGTCGAAGGCGGCGTCCTCGCCGAAGAATGCGCCCAGCGCCTCACCGCCTTCTTCGCAAAGCTCCGCGCCGCCGGCGAGAAGTAGCGTGCGTCGGAGGACGGCTCGTCGCCGCGGAGCACCCTCCGGCGGCGGGCCCAGGGTCGCTCCCGCAATCGATGAGCGGCGGTGTGGACGCCGCACCCCCAAAACGAACGCCCGGTTTCGTCCGTTGGTCAATCGGGCCGCCGCGCGCGCCTGCGGGGCGGGGCGCG
>QGUH01001075.1 GCA_003242355.1 Pseudomonadota bacterium | reverse complement strand
CCCTCTCCACCAAATTCGCCGGTTTGGGGCCGAAGGGTGGGGCCCAAACCCTTTGCCCGGGGTCTCCCCGATCCCTCTTGCCGAACGGAGTGGCGGTCCCGCGGGGGGCGGGGTCGGTCCTCACCAGCGTCTCTTCCGGCACGATCGTCGAGCACGGCTCGAACGCTTCCGGACAGCGCGTGTGGAAGCGACACCCCGGCGGCGGATCGATGGGCGACGGCACCTCCCCTTCGAGCGGCACGGGCTGGAGCGGCGCGCGCGGATCGGGCACGGGGTTGGCCGAGAGCAGCGCGCGCGTGTACGGGTGGCGCGGGGATTCGAACAGATCCTCGGCCGAGGCGACCTCGACGAGCTTGCCGAGGTACATCACCGCGACGCGATCCGCCACGTGACGCACCACGTTCAAGTTGTGGGTGATGAAGAGGTAGGTGAGCCCGAGCTCCTTCTGCAGATCGAACAGAAGATTCAGAATCTGGGCCTGAATCGAGAGGTCGAGCGCCGAAACGGCCTCGTCGCAAACGATGAACTCGGGATTGGGCGCGAGCGCTCGCGCGATGCAGATGCGCTGCCGTTGGCCTCCCGAAAACTCGTGGGGATAGCGGCTGCGCGCGCTCGCCGGCAGGCCCACGCGCTCGAGCAGCGCGGCCACGCGGCGATCGAGCTCGGCGCCGCGCGCGATGCCGTGCACGCGCAGCGACTCGCCGATGGCCTCGCCCACCGGCAGGCGCGGATTGAGCGACGCGTACGGATCCTGAAAGACGATCTGCATCTTGGGCCGCAGGCGCCGCAGCTCCTCTTGCGACAGCTCCAGCAAATTCTTTCCTGCGAAACGCAGCGTGCCCGACGTCGGCTCGATCAAACGGAGCAGCGTGCGCCCGACCGTGGTCTTGCCCGAGCCGGATTCGCCGACCAGGCCCAGCGTTTCACCCCGACGAATGGTGAACGAAACGCCATCGACCGCGCGCACGAACGCCTTGGGGCGCCCGAAGATCCCGCCGCGCACCGGAAAGTGTTTGACGAGATTCTCCACCTCGACGAGGTTTTCCGTCGCGGGCTCCACACCTCGAGCTTCGGCCGGAACAGCCATGCGGCCGGAGCGTAGCCTCGAGAAGCGTCAGGTTCCAGCCGCGCGCGGCTCGTCGAGCGCGAAGCACGCCGCTCGGTGCTCCGGCGCGCGCTCCGCGAGCTCCGGCATGCGCTCGGCGCAAACGGGCATCGAAAGCTTGCAGCGCGGGGCGAACGGGCAGCCGCGCGGCATCCGATCCGGCGGCGGCACGCGCCCCGGAATCGCTTCCAGCCGCTCGCGGGAGCGGCCCGGGCGGGGCAGCGCGCCGAGCAGCGCGCGCGTGTACGGGTGCAGGGGCGCGTCGAACAGATCGACCACGCGCGACGACTCGACCAGCTTGCCCGCGTACATCACGTTCACGCGCTCGGCGAAGTGCGCCACGATCCCGAGATCGTGCGTGATCATCAACATGGCCATGTCGTGATCGCGCCTGAGCGACTGGAGCAGCTCCAGAATCTGCGCCTGAATGGTGACGTCGAGCGCCGTCGTCGGCTCGTCCGCGATGAGCAGCCGCGGGCGCCCGGCGATCGCCATCGCGATCATCACGCGCTGCTTCATCCCGCCGGAGAGCTCGTGCGGATACTGATCCACGCGCCGCTCGGGCAGCGGAATGCCGACCCGCGCGAGCAGCTCGATCGCCTCGCGGCGCGCCGCGCGCTCGTCGAGACCGCGGTGCAGCACGAGCACCTCGGCGATCTGCTGCCCGATGCGGAACACCGGGTTCAGCGAGGTCATCGGCTCCTGGAACACCATCGCGATCTCGCCGCCCCGCACCCGGCGCAGCTCGGGCTCGGGCAACCCGATGAGCTCCTTGCCGCCGATGCGCACGCTGCCCCGCACCCGAGCGCTGTTCGGCAGAAGGCCCATCGTGGCGAGCGCCGTGACGGATTTGCCGCAGCCGGACTCGCCCACGAGCGCCACGGTTTCACCGCGGTTCACCGTGAAATCGACGCCGCGCACGGCCCGCGCCGGGCCCGAGTCCGTCTCGAACTCGACCTCGAGCCCTTTGACCTCGAAGAGCGGCTCCTTTGCTTCGCTCATGCCGC
>QGUH01001074.1 GCA_003242355.1 Pseudomonadota bacterium | reverse complement strand
CCAGCCGAACGGTGACCTACCGTCTCCGCGCGACTCTGCCCGTCCAAGCCTCCGACGGCGGCGCCGTCGCACGGCTCTACTATCACCCGTCGGTAAGGGTGGAGACCGCAGGACGGGTCCTGCGCGTGATCGAGTAGCCGGCAACTTCCGACGGCGGGGGACGAATGGGCCCTCGGCCCTCAGTTTCGCTTCACCTATGCACCCCTCAGCGGCGAGGACGGCCCCGTCAAAGTCTCACACCGGTTCCTCTCGCCAATCATCGCGTTCACGGCGACCTATCACTGATCGCAAACGCCACCGTCGCGCGTGGCGGCGGCGCGCAGCAGCGCCCTGACCCACGCGAAGGCACGCAGCCGTCGGAGCCTTCGTGCGCCGAAGCTTCGATCTCGACGTTGCAACCGTCGGAGGCGACGCCGCGCTCGCCTCTCGTGATCCGCGGGCGCGGCGTCCTCTTTGCTTTGGGACGACCTGGCGGCAAGCGCGACGGTCCTCAACGAGTGACGGACCGTCCAGGACGGCGTCGCCCTCCACCTGGCACACATGGCGCACCGATGGCACAGCGGTGGGCCGAGAATGCGGGAAAACCGGGGGAGAGTGTGCCCGTGCCAGAGTGGCACGGTTCTCGCACCCGGGAGCCCCAACCCAAAGCAGGTGGTATGATGGCACTGCTCCGCAACCCGACCTCGAGCGCTCTTTCCGGCGTGTTGGCCCGGGCCCTGTGCGGGCCGCTCGCGCTTTTGGCAATGGCCCCGGCATGCTCCGACGGGGGCGGAGGCGGGCCGATCGCCGTCCATCAAGGGCCGCACGACAACGCCGAGAACGAGCGTGTGTCCGTCGACGAGGCGGCGCTCGTTGCCGACATCGAAGGCGACGCCGTGCGCGTCGAGGTGCCGGTTGCTTCGGTCAGCGGCGCGCCCGCATCGGGAAACCTCACCGTGCGCTTGATCGGCGTGGATGGGAAGAACGAGGTGGCGCGCACCACGCTCCCGTACGACGTGCCCGGCGCCGGCACGCACGCGTTCTCGGCGACGCTGAAGCTGCCGAAAGCGCTCGAGCGGCAAGACGAGCTCGTCGAACATTCGGTGCGTATCGACGACGGCAAGGAAGGCGGCGTCATGCTGACCAGCAGCCTCTGGCGCCTCGTCCCCAAGTATCAGGTGGAGCTCGAGGGACCGGCGCGCATCGAAGCGGGCACTCCGGTGCGGTATCGTCTCCGCGCGAGCGACCCGATCACGCGGCAGCCGCTCGCGCGCCAGGCGCTCGACATCGAGATCGAGGAGAACGGCGAAAGGCGGCTCGAATCCGTGACCACCGACGACCTGGGCGTCGCGGTCGTGACCCTGAACGCTGCCGAGAGCGGAGCCGTGACGCTCACCGCGCGCACCCGAGCGCACGGAACGAGCGCCGAAGTCTCTGCCGAGCCGACCATCGAGCCGCCGGGAAAGCGGCTGTTGCTCACCACCGACAAGCCCATCTACCAGCCGGGGCAGCGCGTGCACCTGCGCGCGCTCGGGCTGTGGCGCAAAGACCGCACGCCGCTCGCGAAGCAGGACGTCGTTTTCGAGATCAAAGACGGCAAAGGAAACAAGGTCTTCAAGCGCACCTCGAAGACCGACGCGTACGGCGTCGCCGCGACCGAGTTTCGGATTGGCTCGATCGTGAACGAAGGCACGTACACCGCGAGCGTGACGAGCGGCGACGTGTCGATGCAAAAGACGTTCGAGGTGTTCCGCTACGCGCTGCCGAAGTTCGACGTCAGCGTGAAGCCGGAGCGGCCGTGGTACCGCCCCGCGGAAGAGATCCTCGCGACGATCGACGCGCGGTACTTCTTCGGCAAGCGCGTGAGCGGCGGCAAGGTGCGTGTCGAGGCGTTCACGCTCGACATCGGCGAGACCGTCTTTCAGCAGCTCATGGGCGAGCTCGACGCCGATGGCCACCATCAGATCGCGGTCACGCTGCCGTCGAGCCTCGTCGGTCAGGCAATTCAGCAGGGCAACGCCGTCGCCGGTCTGCGCGTGACCGTGATCGACGGCGCCGGGCAGGAAGTGCAAAAGACCGTGACGTTCCCGGTGGCGCAAGGCTCGGCGCGGCTCACCGTCGTTCCCGAAGGCAC